>CAKPJR010000031.1 GCA_934162925.1 uncultured Clostridia bacterium
TTTTTAGTCTCAAATGATGATAGCACTATTTATTTTAGCTTACTAGATCAAAATATTTCTGAAATTAATAACGATAATTATCAACCATATGCTGATTTGGCTTTTACAATATCTATGCCAGAATAAGAAAACATTCGGATAAAAGCAACCACATTTTGTTTGAATTAAAACAAAATGTGGTTGCTTTTATTTACCCTCTATCCTGCTATTTTTTCTCTCATATTGAGTAATATTTTTTTTTCTAATCTTGAGACTTGCACCTGTGTTATTCCTAAAATTTTTGCTACTTCACTCTGAGTTTTTTCTTTATAATATCTAAGTATAATTATATTTCTTTCTCTATCATTTAAATTTTTTATAAGATTATTAATACAAATTTTATTTATCAAAGCTCCTGTTTCATCTTTTCCATTATCTATTTTGCAAATTTTGCTCTCTCCTCTTGAATCTTCATTATATGCTTCTTTGTCTATTGATTCTATTGGTCTTTCAGCTTCTAAGGCCATTACTACTTCTTCTTTTGATACTTTTAAAATCTTTGAGATTTCAAGTACACTTATTTCTTCTCCTTTTTTTACTAAATATTCCTTTTGAATTTCTTTTATCTTTATACATAACTCTTTTAGGCTTCTGCTTACTTTAACTGGTCCATCATCTCTTATAAATCTTTTTATTTCTCCTAAAATGTATGGTACTGCATATGTAGAAAGTCTAACATCATAGTTTGTATTAAAACGTTTAATAGCTTTTATAAATCCTATACATGCTATTTGATACAATTCTTCGGCTTCATAACCTCTTCCTAAAAATCTTTTAACTATACTCCACAATAACCCTGAATTTGTTTCTATTATCTTAGTCATAATTTCGTTATCATTATTCTGGGCCTTTAATAAATCTTCTGTTTTTATTTCGTACATTGTAACTCCTTTGTGTATTAAATTTCCACTTTTTCTTCTTCTGGTATTTTTATTACCTTTTTCATTGTTACTTTTGTACCTAATCCTAGTACTGATTCTATTTTTACTTCATCCATAAAGCTTTCCATTATTGTAAATCCCATTCCTGACCTTTCTAACTCTGGTTTTGATGTATATAATGCCTGCCTTGCCTTTTCTATATTTTCAATTCCTTTGCCATTATCTGCAATTTCTATTTCTATAGAATTTGCAAACAATCTACATTCTATCTTTACTATTCCTTCTTTTTCCTCATATCCATGTATAATGCAGTTTGTTACAGCTTCCGAAACAGCTGTTTTTATATCCGATATTTCATCTATAGTTGGGTCAAGTTGAGCCACAAATGCAGCTACTGCTATTCTTGCAAAACTCTCATTATTAGATTTGCTTAAAAATTCTAACCTCATTTCATTTTCATACACATTTTTCAAGTTTTGTTCCCTCCGTTTCCTCTATTGGTATTAATTTTAAAACTCCAGACATTTCTAAAACTTTTTTTACTGTTGGTTTTACATTAGTTATACAAGTTTTTCCTCCGAAACATAGACACTAATTTGTATCTTCCTATTAACATTCCTATTCCACTACTATCCATGAATGTAACATTTGAAAAATCAAATACCAACTTTTTTGGTATATGTATTTGAATTTCGTAATCTGCCCTCTTCCTTATTTTTTCACTACTATGGTGATCTATTTCTTCTTCTATTTTTAATACTAATAGCTTGTCCTTATGATTATATTCAACTTGCATTTTGTGCCTCCTAAAATTTTTATTTGTATACTATATATTTTCTATAATTACCATTTTTTCCCTTTGATGAAATTTAAGAAGTTTTGCCGAAAAAAAGAAAAATGAAAAAGCAAATTAAGTATATCTAAGAAATGCTTATATAAATAATTAAGCTTTCAAAAAATAGCCATTATTATATCTTATGGCTAAGTGCAAAATATATAACATAAAAACAGCCCCTTTTGTTCTAATCCAAGCAAAAGGGGCTATCTCTATTTAATTTTATTTTTCCATTAATGTATATATGTTCTTCCATCATATGTTATTTCGCTGTATTATTTAAATAGTATGCATCATTATATATTCCTAAATTTTCATTATAATTTGCCTACTAAACTGTCTACATCACTTATTTTTCCTTCTGCTACATTATAACTTGCTAATGCAACTTCTGTTAGTCTTTCTCTCTCTGTTTCTTTTTTTGTTTCTGTAGCTGCTTTAGTTGCAGTTTCAAACAATCCTCCATTTAATGCTACTGAAATCGTTACGCCTACTAATATTAGCATTACTATTATTGTTATAATTAAGGCTATTAGAGTAATTCCTTTGAAATTTGGGCACGCACTGTGCATCCCATATGCTTTTTGTTTGTTTCTTTTTGAAAATTCAGGACAGTCATCTATAACTTCCTTTTGGGCAGACACAGGGTCTGCCCCTACATTCTTTAATTTTTCCATTTGTTTTTCATCCTTTCTTTTGTAATTTCATTATGAAAGAATATTAGCATATACCATTTTATTTTTTAATAGTTCTTATGTTTATTTGTAATTACATATTTACTCTATGTTAAAAAAGCTTTGGATTTAATCCATCTCTTTCTTTGCAAGATTAATGAAAAATTTATTTTTCATTAATTTTTACAAACATAACATTATTAATTCTTATAAACAATGCAGTTTATTAAAATTACCCCATATATCTCCTCTATATTATACAACCTCAAATCTAAACAGTAACTATTAATTATTTATCATAAAAGATTTTTCATAATCATAAAAGCTCATAAAAGATTTTTCTTAAATTTGTTGACTCTTGAAAATATATAAATTATAATATACATAAATTATAAATTTTAACAAAAACTACAAAAGAAAGGATGAAAGAACAAATGAAAAACAAAATTTTTAACGAAAGAGGAATCACCTTAATAGCCCTAATAATAACAGTAATAGTAATGCTAATATTAGTAGGCGTAACGATTTCAGTAGCATTAAATGGTGGACTATTTGAAACTGCAACTAAAGCAGCAACAGAAACAAAAAAAGAAGCAGAAAAAGAACAATTATTATCAGCAGTAGTAGGAGCAATAGGAACAGATGGAAAAGTAGATTCTACAAAAATATCACTACCAGAAGGATTTCAAAAAGATGACAGTAAATCAACAGGAACAAAATTAGTAGTAAAAGGCAAAGATACACTTTGGCAAATAGATTTAATCTCTGCAAAAGTAGAACCATATACAGTTGGTGATACTTACACATTTACTATAGGAGAACTTGGGAGCAAAGGTCTTTTAGTTAATGATGGAAGTGGTCCTGCTGTTTTAGCTTCTAATTTTTGGAGAAATGATGTTTCAGATGATTTGAAAAAAAGTACATTTGTTGTAGAAGATGCTGAAGGAAATTCCTCGCTTTCATTTACAATAACATGTTCAGATTCTAAATTCTATAATTGTATTGAGTCTGACTTAAGCCCTGAAGGAAATTGTTTCGGTTTTTTTTCTTATAAAGATGAAAATGATAATAATGATTATGTATACTTTTTCTTTGTGGCTGATGACACTGTAATTACAAATGATAATTATGCTGCTTATGCAGATATATCTTTCACAATATCTAAATAAGCAAAAATGTAGGGAACTAATGGGGACAGACCCCTTTTGTTTGAATTCAAACAAAAGGGGTCTGTCCCCATTAGTTCCTTAAATTTATTTCAATTCTATTTTTGGATTATCTGTTATTATATATTCTTCCTTAGGGAATACCCTTTTTTCTGCCGGTATAAATCCTCTTACTTGTAATGTTGGAAGAATCCAAGTATATGGTCCTATAAATGTTCCAGGAAGTGTTACTGCATTTGCTCCTAATCTTGAACAATCTCCTATTATACTTCCGAAAAAATCAGTTTGAGTATCTACTTTTTCTTCATTTATTCTAACAGTAATGTTTTTTTGATCAAATCTTCTATTTGCAAGTATTACTCCGCTTCCAATTCTTGTAGATTTTCCAAGTATGGTATCCCCTACAAAAGCTAAACTTGCAACTTTTGCCTTATTTTGAAGTATTGCATGTTTAACCTCTGAGCCATGCCCTACACATGCATTATCCCCTATTATTGTACCTGGTCTTATTAATGCTCCAGACTGTATTTCTACATTTTTTCCAATTAGCACTGGTCCTTGTATTGTTACATTTGAATGTATTTTGGTACCTTCTCCTATGTAGTAATTTCCTGTTATTGAGCAAAATTCTCCTATTTCAGAAGCATTATTTATTTTCATTTCTTTATTATCCATATAAGTTTTTATAAATTCGTTTATGTTGTTTATTACCTCCCATGGATATGTACAATTTTTAAATATTTCTTTGAATGCAAATTCATCCATATTTTTAAAATAATAATTTAATTTTAATTCTTCCATTTTTATCCTCCTAATATATTACAATTTATCTATATTTTTCTAAAATTGTTCCTAAATCTTTTGAAAATTCTTGTAACATTACTATTTTTATTCCCATATCTTTTCCTTTGATATAGTCATCTATTACTTGTTTTAGTTGCCTTATATTTTTCATCTCTGGTTCTATTTCTTTTGTGTATTTTTCTGCTCTATCTAGTAACTTTTCTTTTATAGAAACAATATCTTCATTACTTGCGCATGATATTCTTTGAAACATCTGATATGGATCATAAAATCTAAATATTGGAATATTCATACATTCTTTATCAAATCTTTCATAAAAAGTTTCCATTTTCATTGGTATACATTTAAATATCTCTTCTGCTTTTTGTGAATACATCTTATCTTTTAGTGCATTATTTATCATATAAAAATGATTTAATATATCATTTATTTCTTGTGTCTTTTCACCTATTATTGTTTGCTCGATTTCTTGTTCTGCATTTTCTGAATACTCAGATGTTAATGCAGCCACATTCATTCCATTAAAGAATATTCCTCTTATAGTTTTTACATCATAATTTATTAAGCCTTTTTTTATAAAATATGTAAAATAAATGAATATTTTTACTGTGTCTAATAGTTTTACTTTTCCAGCCTTTACATCTTCTATTACATCTTCTATTACTCCTGGGAATTGATCATCAGATATTTTCCAATACTCTTCTGTAAGTAATCTTTTATACCCTGGAAGCTTTTCTGTATCTATTGTATTTATAATTACTTCCATATTCTTTTTAAATGTCTTCATATCAAATATTCTTGTTCTTACATACATCTCTATGAATTTAAAGAAACGATACTCTACTTTAAAATTATAATAATAATTATTATCAAACTCTTTAATATAAAATTGCCTATTATCCATAAGCACTCTTGAAGATACAAGTATAGATTTATATTCTTCATTGTCCATTATATTTATAAATTTATCCTTTGTTATTTTACCTGCTTTTATTTCAAAAGATATAGCTATTGTAAATATAAGCATTGTTTGTAATATTCTATAATTTGTGTTTGGATAATATTTGTTAACCATTTCATAAACTTTTTTGAAATCATTTAATGCATGTTTTAATATTCTTAGGTTTCTTGTACCACTCTTATTAAAAGTTGATACTATATAGTTTGTATTTTCCCTTAAAAATCTTATTAAGTCAGTATTATTTTCATATCTCATTAAAATTCCGTTTATTATATAATTAAATTCTGGTTGATATTCAAAAGTTTCTCCTATTAGTTTTTCTTTTATTCTTTCATAATCATTTGCTTTGTCAAATACATATTCTATTTTGTCTTGTATTTTTTCTACCATTGGTTTGTCTGTTTTAGATAAGTCCCCTTCTTTATCTAATATGTATGTTGCAATAAATGTTTTCATTTCCAAATTTGAACTTTTTAGCTTTGTAGATAATTCCTTTTCATTACATATAATTATTGTTTTTATATGATCATGCTCTACAAAGTTATTTATATAGCCTAAAATATCTATAACATCAACATTTGCTCTTTCTAAGTCGTCAAAACATAAAACTTTATCATCTGTAGAAAAGAATTTGCTGTAATCTACTTTGTCTCCATTTTGAGTAACTCCAAACAAATTTGCCATATCAAGTCCTGTTTTTGCATATTCTGGTATTGACTGTTGTCCAGTTGCATTCATGTATTTTTTCATATTTTTGTCCATTAATTGTGTTGTTTCTATAAATATTTTCTTGCTTATATCTTCAAGGTTTGATATTCCATATAAAGACATATATATAGTTGTGTAATGTTTTCCATTAAGTTGAAGTGTATCTATTTTATTTCTTATTTTGTTATTCCAAAAATATGTCTTTCCACTACCCCATTCTCCATTTATCATTATTGCATAGTCTGTATAATCGGCTCTTATATAGTCCAATATGCTTTCTACCAAATCTTCCATATATTACCTCCTTAATCTTTTGCTATAGTTACTACTCCTATTTGCTTTGCCCCAGCCTTTTTTAAAATTTTGCTACATTCATTTACTGTGCTCCCTGTTGTATATATATCGTCAAATAGCAGTATTTTCTTATCAATTATTTCATTTATATTCTTAATTTCAAATGCATTTTTGATATTCTGTTTTCTTTCATTTTTATTTAGTTCTGATTGAGCCTTAATATTTTTTTGTTTAATTAAAACGTCTGTTTTTAGTTCTAAACTAATATTCTTGCAAATTTCTTTTGCTATTAATTCTGTTTGGTTATATCCTCTTTTTAATCTTCTTTTTTTGTGAATCGGAACTGGAATTATTATATCATATTTTTCTAAAAAGCCACAAACTTTTTTGTTTTTTAATATTATTTTTGCAAATGTTTTATACATATATGATTTGTCTTGAAATTTATATTCAATAAGTCTTTGCCTTATCATTTCATTGTATTTAAAAATATGCATACTTTCATTAAAATACATTTTTTTATTTTTATTAACTAAATTAATTTCATATTTTTCTATTTCAATTGCACATCTCTTACATAAGCTTTCTTTGCATATTTTTCCGCATATTCCGCACACATTTGGATAAATAAGTTCTAATATATTGTTTAACATGTTTCTCCTTTAATTTTATTGGGATTTCTGGAAAGAATTTTCCATGTTTTTTTAGATTTTAAAATTATAATTTTATAATAATATATTCTACATTTTACATTTTTTTCCTTTTAATAAAAAACAAATTATTATTATGGTAATTTGTTTCGGATAGACACAGGAACTGCTCTATAATCATTATCATTTTCAAATTGTATGTGCAACATATTTTTTGTTGATTTTACAATTGCATGTTGCCGATGGCCTCTACATCATTTGCAATTATTTCTCTTATAATTTTTCAGGCAGGTGCGGAATCCCTCCCCTACATGGACTCTACATTTTTTAATTTTTGTCTGAACATTAACAAACATCTGACATTTTTTTAAAAAAAGTCTTGTAATATTTTTGTTTTTATGCTAAACTAATAAATAGTCAGTTTATAAGCAAGATATAGGAGGTGCGTACATTATGGCAAAGTGTGAAATTTGTGATAAATCATTAAATCATGGAAATAAACTTAGTATAACTCGTTCTCACATTAGTAAAAGAACTTCAAGAACTTTTAAACCAAACTTAATAACAGTTAAAACTATAGTGAATGGTCAACCAAAAAGAATTAAAGTTTGTGCTAAATGCTTACGTTCAGGTAAAGTAGTAAAAGCATAGTTGACTTTTAAAATTTATATAAGTTAAGCAAAAAAATAGGCATAAACCTATTTTTTTTGTTTTTGTAAAATAGCTATGTATTTTCTATTTTACACCAAATATAAGTTTTACAATTCCCCTTAAAAATTTAGGTACTTTTTTTACTACTATAGTCATTTTATACACTCTCCTTTATTTTTTATTAACAAGAAATCCAGGCAATTCCTAAGGCTACTACTACTATTCCAATAATAAATAGCCAACCTGAAAATGGAAGTAATATAACAAGCAATACTCCTAGCCCAAACCCAATTAAGCATACTGCTAATGTCTTTTTAAATAATTTTAGCATTATTACCTCCTAATTATTAATTTTTTTTGCAAATATTTTTTATTTATTATAATATATTAATTATTATGTAAAAGGGTGATAATTTTGAAAGATAATCGTAATCATAAAAATGTTACAGAAAACATAAAAGAAGTAATTGAAATATTAAAGAAAACTTATCCTGATGCAAAATGTAGTCTTGACTTTTCTACTCCTTTTGAATTAGGAATAGCTGTTATGCTTTCTGCACAATGTACAGATGAAAGAGTAAATAAAACAACTCCTTCTATATTTTCTAAATATAATACTCCTAAAGACTTTATAGATATAGATATTAAAGAGTTGGAAGCTCTTATTCATCCCTGTGGCTTTTATAAAAACAAAGCAAAAAATATTAAAGCTTACTCAAAGCAAGTTTTGCAAGATTTTAACGGAACTCTTCCGGAAGATATAAATAAGTTAATTCTTTTACCTGGTATTGGCAGAAAAAGTGCAAATGTTATTATGCTAGAAGCATTTAATAAACCTGTACGGAATTGCTATCGATACTCACGCTAAAAGAATATCTAATAGGTTAGGATTGTCTTCCAATTCTGACCCTAACAAAATTGAACAAGACTTGCTTAAAATAATTCCATCTAAATATTATAAAGATATTAACCACCTATTTATGTGGCATGGTAGAAGAACTTGTACTGCTAGAAATCCTAATTGTAAAAATTGTCCAATTTCTAATTATTGCAAATATTCTAGTAGTTTTTAATTGACAATTTCTTATAGAATGCTATATAGTAATATTAATATAATAATTATAAAGGAGGCTTTTTTATGTCAAAAACAAACTTAAAATCTGTATTTGTTCTGCTTTTTGCTTTTTTACTTTTGTTCACCTCTGTCAGTTTTGCTGAAGATATAAATAATGAAGAGATTATGCTTATATCGGAAAATTCAGAACAAAAAAGTGTTGATTCTCAATCAAAAAATTCTGATTTATACATTTCAGAAAATCAATACTCTATAAAAAATATTATTGAGGGTAATGTTTTCGCTTCTGTGCAAAACCTTGATATCGATCCTAGTAATAATGGTGGAGTAATTACAGGTAACCTATTTGCAACTGCCAATACTGTAACTATTAAATCTAACGCAAAGTATTCTGAAACAGAAAAAGATGAATTAGGAAATGCAAAACTAGAGTCTGTTTCAAGTAGTGCTAAAATAGATGGTAACGTTTTTGTAACTGCAAATAAATTTATTCTTGATCCAACTTGTGAAATCAATGGTGATTTATATATTTGTGCTAATGAAATTATATTATCTCAAAATGCAGTTATTACTGGAAATGTATTCGCTGTTGGTAATAAATTAAGCTTAAATGCTAAAATAGAAACTGGAAGCTTATATGCAACTGTAAAAAACTTTGATATGCAATATTATGGTTTTATATTTAGAGACCTTCATGTTTCCTCAGAAACTGCTACTATTGCTGGTATTGTTTATAGAAATTCTTTCATATCAGCAAATACATTGACAACATCTTCTACTTTTTCTAATAAGGGAGATTTCAATGTAACTTCTGCTTCTGAAGTAAGTTTTTCAGGAGAAGTTAAAGGAAATGCTAATATAAATTCAAAAAATCTAACTTTTAATTCTAAAGATAGTAATGGAAAAAGTGTTAATTGTAAAATTTATGGTAATTTAAATTATTCTTCTAATAAAGAAATGCAAATTGAAGACAAAATAATTCTTGGATCTATAAATTATAGCGAGTATAAAGAAGAAAAATCTAATAACTTTTTATCAAGTCTTTGGTCTTATTTAGTGAAACTAATCACATCATTAGTTTATGTAATTTTGATATATCTATTTATAACTAAATTTATGCCTAAGTATATTGATAAACTATCTTTTTCTAAAATGTTTTCTTCTATTGGAATAGTCCTTGGAATACTTATATTAGTGCCTATTTTAGTAATATTACTACTTATTACTCGTATAGGAGCTTTGGTAGGTTTATTACTTGCAATATTATATATACTAATGTTGATAATTGCAAAACCAATTTTTATAATATCAATAGCAAATTTAATTAAAAATAAAAAATTTAATAATGTAAAAGGTGGAATACTTGTAGCTGCAATTACAGTTATCCTTTCTCTAATAGGTTTAATACCTTTTGTAGGATTTATTATTTCTTTATTAGTAATGCTTTGCGGTTTAGGTATATTCTTTAAATCATTAAAAAATAGGTAATAAACAACAAAGGGCGACTTAAGTCGCCCTTTGTTCATTTCAATTCTTTTATTGCTTCTTTAAAGTTTTCAGCAGATATAATTGCACTTCCTGCTACTGCTATGTCTGTCCCTGCCTCTTTTACTAAATGTACAGTTTCTTTATTAACTCCACCATCAACTTCTATATATGTTTCTAGTTTATTATCTTCTATATATTTTTTTAGATTTCTAACTTTCTCTACTGTTTCTGGTATTAGTTTTTGTCCACCCTTTCCTGGTTCTACAGTCATTATTAATACCATATTTAGACTTGGCAAAAATTCTTTAATTTCCTCTATACTTGTATTAGGCTTTATAGAAATTGCAGATTTTATATTGCTTTCTTTTATTAGGTCTATAATTTGCTTTATTTCATTTTTACTATTACAAGCTTCATAATGAAATGTTATTATGTTTGGCTCTAATGGAATATATCTTTCTACATTTTCCTTTACATTCTCTACCATAAGATGCACATCTAATGGTACATTTGATATTTGTTTTATAGTATTTGCGTATTCATACATTAATTCTTCTGTGTTTTTTTCTACAAATTTTCCATCCATTACGTCTATATGATAATAGTCTGTTTTTGCAACTTCTAAATCGTAAAATATTTTAGTTGCATTTTCTTTTTCAACTGTTAGTATAGATGTTGATATTTCCATAATTAAATTCTCCTTTTATTACTCTATTGTTAAAGATTTTTGTGTATTTAAATTGATACTCTCTGTCTTCTTTAAAACGTCTTCTATATATACTTTTATTTTTACTGTTCCTATTCCAGATACATTTGCAC
>CAKPJR010000032.1 GCA_934162925.1 uncultured Clostridia bacterium
ACATATTGCTGCCGCCATGCTATCTGTTGTGTCATCTAACTTTGGTAGTTTTTCTACATTTAGTATTGCTTTTACCATTTTTTGTACTTGTATTTTATCTGCTCTACCATATCCTGCTACTGCTTGTTTTATTTGAAGTGGAGTATACTCATATGTTGGTATTTGTTTTTGACACCCTACTACTAATACCACTCCTCTTGCTTGTGCTACATTTATAGCTGTTTTTACATTGTTATTAAAAAATAGTTCTTCTACTGATATTGCATCTGGTTTATATTCATCTATTATCATAGATAAATCATCATATATTTTTGTAAGTCTTAATGGGAATGAAACTCCCGCTTTTGTTGTAACAGCTCCGCTATCTATTAATTTAAATTTATTTCCTTGATAATCTATTATACTATATCCAGTTATTGCAAACCCTGGATCAATTCCTAATATTCGCATTTTTTACCTCATCATTGTTTTGTTTATTATTCTAAATATTTCTGCTACGCTCCAAGCCTGTGCTATTGTTCCTTTTGGTAGATATGGAGCTTTTGAATCATATATTTCTGCAATATTTCCAACTGTTCCTCTTTCATAAAATTCTTTAAGGAATGTTTTTCTTACACTTTCTACAAATTCTTCTTTCTTTTGTTCTAAATCTTTTCTCTTTGCTTTATCTTTTTGAACTTTAATTTTATTATTTATTGTATTGTAGTATAATCCCAAAAGCCATGGCCATGTTATTCCTTGGTGGTAACTTGAATCTCTTCTAAACGAATCCCCTTCATATATGTCTACATAGTCTTTTTCGCCTTTGGCTAATGTTTTTAATCCATATTTGTTAATTAATTTTTTTCTTACTGTTTCTAACATTTCCTCTGCAATTTCACCATTTGGATCTATAACAGGATAGCTAAGTGCTGTTGCAAATAATTGATTTGGTCTAACTTTTCCATCTCCTATTACATCATATAAGCATTTTTTTCTTTTATTATAAAATTGTTTTTCAAATGCTTCTTTGCACATTTTAGCTAATTTTTTATATTTGTCTGATTCTTTCTTTTTTCCAAATTTGTTACTTAATTCTTCTATTATTTTCAAGCTATTATACCACATTGCATTTACTTCAACAGCTTTTCCATTTCTAGGAGTAAAGCAATGGTTTCCATATTTTGCATCCATCCAAGTATTTTGCGTGTTTTCTGTGCCTGATGAAATAAGTCCATCTATATCTAGGAATATGTTATTGTCATCTAAATCTATTCCTTCTATATAGTTTTCTATTATTATAACTAATTTTTCATATATTCGGTTTTCTATAAATTTATAGTCTCCTGTGTATTGTAAATATTTATATACTGCTTCAAATAATAAAAGTGAGCTATCTACGCTATTATATAGTGGTCTATTATCATAACCAGAATATCCATTTGGAACTAGTCCAAATTTTATATTTCTTACTAAAGTCAATAAAACTTCTTTTGCTACATTAAATCTTCTTGTACAAAGTAATAGCCCTTCAAAAGATATTAGACTGTCTCTTCCCCAATCCAAAAACCATGGATAACCAGCAATTATAGTATGCAAGCCAAAGCTTGGTCTATATACTACAAAATTGTCTATTGCTACGCAAAAATCTCTTAGTAAATTTCTTTTTTCTAATTCCTCTTTAGAGGCCTTTTCAATATCCTGCTTTTCGTTTAGAAATCCAGTTTTATACATTAATTCATTTATTCTTATAATTTCTTTGTTTATTACTTTTTTTACATTTACTTCTTCTATATTTTCTTCTAAAGAACATATGAAAGCTATTTCTTTTTGAGATTCTGCTGGTATGTCTATTTCGTATCTCCCTGGAACACATAAATTTTCTTCTGGAAAGAATCCTCTTTTTTCTTCTTCTATGTAATGCATATTTTTAAATGTATCATTATAATGTTCAATATATTTTCCATCAGATAAATGCATATATATAGAGTTGGAAGAATTATTATCTATTTCTACTTTTACTTTCTTTCCTTTTATATTTTGTTTTATAGCAAATTCATGATTTGTTGTCATTGTATGAAAATCTCTAAAATTCATTACTGGAGATAATGTTAGTTTTGCCATACCTTTAGGATTATCTATTTTATATAAAATACAAACTGTATTTTTACCATATTCCATACATATCAATTTTTTTATTGTAATTCCTTTAACCTTATATGTAAACATTGGGATATATTCTTTTTCAAATTCAGTTTGATACTTAAATCCTTCTGATATATAATTTTTACACATATTAGAATATAAATTGTATTTTTCGTTGCCAATTTCTATGGCCTCATCTAGTTTAGATAGTATTAAATGTCTTCTTGCAGGTGGTGTAAGTGGTGCTACTAATAAGCCGTGATATTTTCTTGTATTTATTCCAAATATAGTAGATGAACTATATCCACCTATTCCATTTGTGATAATCCATTCTCTAGATATTCCCTCTGTTAATGATAAATCTTTTGTTTCTATTTTCATTTGTATATTTCCTTCCTTGAAACTATAAAATATTTTTTTAGCTTTCGCTATTGTTAGTAAATCTTCTTTTATGTATGAAGTATGAAGTTGGAAGTGTGAATGTTTCTTTTTAATAATAAAGTCATACGTTCTACCTCATCATTCTCATATCTAATGTTTATTTCTATTTTTTTGTTTTTCTACTATATGTTTCTTTTAAAAATTTCTCTTTTTCTTTTGCTTCTTCTTCCTCTATTAATTTTTGTGCTTTTTCTTGTATTTTTCTATTTTCTAGTCTTGTCTTTTCACTTTCTTTTATAGATTCTATTCTATCTTTATATTTGTTGCTAAATTTACTTGCTCTTTTTTCTTTCACTTTGTTGCTATGCTTGTTATGCTCTTTTTTAGATTCTTTTAGTTTTTTATCTTTCTTATTTTCCATTTTAGCTTTTTTATTCTCTTCTTTTAATTTAGAGTTTAAAAGCATATATTGTTCATTATTATGTTGATCCTTAAATCTTAAATCTGTACATATTAATTCAATTATTAATTTTGCTGTTTTATCTGGATCGTGTCTAATATAATTTCCCTCTATGGTAGCCAGTTCGCCTTTAATTAATTGTACTCCTTTGCTTCTAATTTCTGCTGTATCTATGTTTACAATATCAGAACCCATTAAATTATATTTTCTTATGTATTCTGGAACAATTTCTCCAACATCTGCTATACAAAAATCAATAGTTCCTGCTCCACTATGTTCTATTATACTTTGTATGTGTTGAGAAACATCATAATCGTCTGTTTGACCTGGTTCTGTCATTATATTAGATATATATATCTTTAAGGCTTTGCTTTCTTTTATTGTTTTAGCAACATTTTTTATAAGTAAGTTTGGTATAACATTTGTATACAAACTACCTGGGCCAATAACTATGGCATCAGCATTTTTTAATGCTTCTATTACTCCTGGGGCAGTTCTGCAGTTTGAAGGATTAAGATAGACTCTATTAATCTTTGTTACTTTATTAGATACAATTTCTTTTATTTTGCTTTTTTCTTCAATTACTGTTCCATCTTGTAATTCTGCACAAATTTTCATTTCGTCTAAGGTTACAGGAAGTACCTTTCCTACTACTGATAAAATATTGCTTGATTTTTCAACACTATTTATAAAATCTCCATATATTTTTTGCATTACATATAGATATAAATCTCCAAAAGCTAAATCTTTCAGTTTTCCTTCTTCAAAAGTATAGTTTATTAATTTCTCCATTTCCTCACTATTTGGTGAAAGTGCTATTATACCATTTTTTATATCTTCTATTGGGTTTAATTTTAATTCTTTTATTGATATACTAGCAGGTCTTCCATAAGATGATACTGGAACTATTGCAGTTAAGTTGCTAGTATAATTTTTCAATCCTTTTAGGATATTATTTATGCCATTTCCTCCCCCTATAACTACAATATTTGGACCTTTTTCATAAATACTATTTGACACTAATGTTTTTAATTCTTTATTATTATTTACATCTACTTTATTGGCTTCTATTAATAATTCTAGGTTTCTTCTTTGAATATATATAATTCCTAAAACAAAACAAATAAATCCAATAACAAATGTTGATATAATTATTATTAAATCTTTTAATTCTAATCTTTCAGATATTAATATTTTTGAAAATCCAAAGCAAGTTAAAACAATTCCTATTAATATTACAAACATCCATCTTTTTATTTTTGTACTATTTTTAAACCAATTTAAAAATTTTTTCATTTTTAATCTTCTCCCAAAACTTCAATTTCTAATTCTATTTCTACATTAAATTTTTCGTAAACTTTCTGTTTTACGAATTCAATTAATTTTAATATATCTTCCGCCTTTGCATTTCCTTTGTTTATTATAAAACCTGCATGTTTTTCAGATACATAGGCATCTCCAATATTATACCCCTTTAATCCACATTGGTCAATTAACTTTGCGGTAATATAATCTTTTCCTCTTTTAAATGTACTGCCTGCACTTGCATAATTTATTGGTTGTTTTTCTTTTCTAGACTGCATATTCGAATCAATAATTGCTTTAATTTCTTCTGTATTGCCTTTAGTTAATTTCAAAATTGCAGATATTATTATATCATTTTTATTATCAGAAAATCTGCTACTTCTATAATCAAATTTATTTTCTTCATTATTTATAGTATGAATTTCTAGGTTTTCGTCCATATAAGTAGTAGAGACTAGTATGTCTTTTATTTCTCCTCCATAAGCTCCTGCATTCATTTTTATTGCTCCTGCAATTGTTCCTGGAATTCCACTTGCAAATTCTAATCCAGCTAATCCCTTTTCACATGCTATTCTTGATATTTTAGATAATAAAATTCCCGCACCAACTTCTATTTCTGTATTGCCTAAAAAATCTATTTTATTAAGATCTAATTTTACAACTACTCCTCTAATTCCTCCGGTCTTTTACTAAAAGATTACTTCCATTTCCTATAACTGTTACATCGATATTTTTTTCTTTGCACTTATTTACTACATACTTTAGTTCTTCCAGTGTGTTTACTCTTATAAACACGTCTGCCGGTCCTCCAATTCTAAATGTAGTATGTTTACTCATTGGTTCATTAAAGGAAATTTTGTCTTTTCCTATTGTTTTAATAAATTCATTATATATCTCTTCCATATTTCTCCTAAATATTTTTTATTATATATTTATTCAAATTACATTTTATTATATGAATGAATTTTATCATTTTTTTGCATTTTTTACAATATGAATATTTAAATTACAATTTACAAAAATATTCTAATAATGTATAATATTTTTAGGTGATTATTATGTTTGAAGATATTAGAAAAAATAAAATAAAAACTGGTTTCATAATTTCTGGCTTTATTTTAATTATAACTTTAATATTATATTACTTATGTATGGCTTTTGATTTAGATGCATCTTTTGCAATTTTAATAGCTTTAACTTTTTCCATAATAAGTTGCTGGGCTTCTTACTATAATAGCGATAAAATTATATTGGCAGTTTCCCATGCTAAGCCTGCAACAGAAGAAGAAAATAAAAAAATTATGAATATATTGGATGGTTTAATGATTTCTTCCGGATTATCTCATAAACCTAGATTATATGTCGTAGAAGATCCTCAGCCTAATGCTTTTGCAACTGGTAGAAATCCAGAACATGCAATTATATGCGTTACAACTGGCCTTTTGGATAAATTAGATTATTATGAATTAGAAGGTGTTATTGCACATGAAATGGCTCATATCAAAAATTATGATATTTTACTTTCTGCAGTAGTAACAGTTATGGTTGGCTTTATTGTTATGCTTTCTGATATTTTCACAAGAAGTTTCTTTTATAGAGGTGGCAGAAGCAAAGACCGTGATAATGATGGAAATGCTATTTTGATGTTAATAGGTTTAGTATTTTTAATACTAGCTCCTATTCTAGGCAAGATTATGCAAATGGCTGTTTCTAGAAGAAGAGAATTCTTAGCAGATAGTACCGCAATAGAATTTACTAGAAACCCTGATGGACTTATATCTGCTCTAAGAAAATTAGATAACGACCCTAATGAACTAAAAGTTGCAAATAAAGCAACAGAAAATATATATATTGTTAATCCTTTTAAGAAAAATGCTAATGATAAGAAAAAAGCTAATCTATTTTCCACCCATCCAAGTATTGAGGATAGAATCAAGGCTTTACAAAATATAAAATAGTAAGAAAACTAGTTTTTTCTTACTATTTTATATTTAAAGTTTTATATATTATTATTTATCTTTGATTATCATCACTTTTCTCGTTTTGCTTTAATTTATTGTATTCGCGCATTTTCTCTAGCTTTATTGATTTTACTTTGTATCCACCATACTTTTCTTTTAGGCTTTTGTTTTCATTTTGCATTTTTGGTTCAATTTCTCTTAAATATATTTCATCTGCTGTTTGTTGTAATTTTTCTAAGCTACCATTGTTTTTTACTTTCTGGTCTATTCTTTTAATTTTTTTACCCAGTGAGTTTTTAAACTCTTTATCTCTTATTACCATCATTCCTTTTTTTAGGATACTATCTCTTTCAAAAACTCTATCTTCTCTTGCCTTAAATGGCGCCTCTATTTGTATTATATAATCTAACCTTTTATACAACGAAAGAGATGCCAACGTAGCACCGTTCTATAATGACACAACTCTTTCCTTCTTCTTCACATTTCTTTATTTGTTTTTTTATATTTACATCTCTAGGTAGTTTTAATATATTTAAATAAATAATGTCTAAAATTTTATTGTTTTTTATTTTATATATAAACTTCATAATATCGCTACTTAATGTTATTCCATTTTCTCCTATATTATTAGTATAATTATGCGCCATAGTTTTAGGTATTCTTTTGGTAAATGCATTTGTACTAGTAACTCTATCAAGATGTATAATAGCAGTTTTTTCGTTTCTTTGCAGCATTCTCGCTAATGTTGTTTTTCCCGATCCACTTTTTCCTATTATACCTATTAGTTTCATGCTTTTCCTCCTAATTATTAGTATTGTGTTTTTTTACTAACTTCTAGTATTGCATTAAAGTTATCATCCTTAGCAGCTTTATTTTTTCTAATGGCTCCACATTTTTTACATCTGTATACTATTATATATCCTTTTTTAGAACTTGTCTCTATGCCTATAGGTTCTAATAATCCATGACATTCTTCTTGCCTGTCTCCCGGATTTTTATCTACATGTTTAGAAAATAGACAATAATTGCAATGGTTTCTACATGAATATCCTAGTTTTTGTACTTTTCTTCCACAATTTTCACATACAAATTCCTCATCTATTTCTGTAAACGTTTTCATCATTCTTCTCCTTTAAAACAATATTTATTCTTCAAAAACACTATTTCCTATGAATTCTCTTAACAATGAGTTACTTGGTACTAATTTAGAATTTATAGATTCAAAGTATTCTAACATGGATGTAAGTCTTTTTGCCTCTGAGTATTCTGCATCTTCCTGTGTTATTTTATTTAACAGTGGAATTGCATAGTCCTTTATCACTGACAACTCATATATCAATGACGAATTAAACATTACATCTGCTTCTTCTTGATATGCAAATATGTTTTCAGCTTCTCCTTTATTTACTGATGGCCACATTTTTAGAGTATGCAAAGCACTGTAACCTCTAAATTGATTATCTCTCACAATTCTTCTTATTAATCTAGTGTCAGTTGTTGAAATTCTATTATAATAATCTATATTCAATACTGTTAAGCAACTTATATAAATTTTAAATTTTTGTTCTTTTGGTATTAAAAATGTTAACTCATCATTTAAGCAATGTATTCCTTCCATTATAAGGACCTCATCTTTTCCCAGGTGCATTTTATTACCATTATATTCTTTTTTACCTTCATGAAAATTAAATATAGGCATATCTATTTCTTTACCATCTAACAACTTTAATAAATCATTATTTAAAAGCTTAGTATCTATAGCTTTTATTGTTTCAAAGTCATAATTTCCATTTTCATCTTTTGGAGTATCTTTTCTTTCTACAAAATAATTGTCTACCGATATTGTTTTAGGTTTTATTCCATTTAATTTAAGTTCTAGCTCTAGTCTCTTTGCAAAAGTAGTTTTTCCAGAAGATGAAGGTCCAGCAATTAGTATAACTTTTATATCTTTATTTTGTGATATTTTATCTGCTATTTTCGCTATTTTCTTTTCATGTAAAGCTTCATCCATTAATATATAATCTTTTATATCTCTACTTTTTATTATTTTATTCAATTTATACAGCGTATTCACATTAAGAATTTTATGAACTTCTTCATATTCATCTAGTGAAGCAACAAGTTTGGGACATTCTATAAAGCTTGGCAACTCATAAGGATTTTTCCTGCTTGGATATCTTATTAAAAAGCCATCATGATATTTTAGTAGCTCATATTCTTTTATACATCCTGTAGAAACTGGCATAACCCCATAAAAATAATTATAATAATTTTCACAATAATACAATGTCACTTCTTTCTTTTCTTTTAAATCTAATTGCAATCTTCCTTTTAATGTTTTTTCTTTTTCATAAAATTCCATTGCTTTTTCTTTAGACATTATCTCCTTTGTTATTGGTAAATTTAATTTAATTATTTCCTTAACTCTTTTATTTACTTTTTCTATCATTTCCTCTGTTACTTCAAAATTATCTAATTCGCAAAGCATAGAATGATATAATTGATAATTAACTGTAATTAAAGCCTCTGGATATAGCTCTCTAAAAGCTTTAGCAACTATATATATTAATCCTCTTTTATATATTCTCATTCCATCTTTATTTGTAATATCAATAAGCTCTAGCTTTCCATTTGAATTTATTTCATAATTAAGGCTTTTCACCTCATTGTTGAACTTGCATGCTATTATTTCATTATTTCTTTTTTCTATCTCTTTTTTTAATAAATCTAATACTTTTGTTCCTTTTTTCACATCAATTATTGTGTTATTATATTCTATTTGCATAAAAATCTCCTTTTTTGAATTTTATATTTATAATTATATATGGGGTTGCTTTTTTTTGCAACCCCATTGTTTAAGTCTCTTTTATAAGCTTTGCTTATTGCTCCCATTCGTTTTTATTCTAAACATTTGAACATTTCCTTTATCATCTTGGTCTGGATAATAAATCCAGTCATCTTGTATATTTATACTTGTAGTGTATCCATTTATATCTACCACTTTTGTCTCTTTTTTACCTTTTAAATCCATTTTATATATTGCAATTTCTAAATTTTCGTTCTTTTTAGTATAGTACACTTCATTTTCATTGAAGTTTACACTACTTAAATCTACTGTTTCATTTATATCAGCTATCTTTTTCTTTCCTTTGCCATTTGTTTTTATTTTATAAAGTTCATACTTTTCCTCATCATAGTTCTTATTAATATAATAAATATTTTTACCATTTACAAAAAAAGATTTTCCCGCTTGTGTATCTATTTTAGAAACATTTTCTCCATCGTTTTTCATTTTGGCAATAACATAGTTTCCATCACTCATATATGAATAGTATATCCATTCTCCAACCACTTGATAATTTTCTATAAATTTTTTAGAAATTATTTTTTTATTTTCTCCATTTGTTTTTACTCTATAAAAACTTGAATTATCAAAATAATATATCCAGTCATCTGTAACAGTAACTGTCGCTTTGTCTACATCTTTTACTATTGTTTCTTTGTCTTTCCCATTTGTTTTTACTCTTACTATGCTATCTTCCTTTGCATCTAAATAATAAATATATTTTCCTGATTTATTTAAATATATCGCATAATCATCATTTATCTTTTGTTTTTTGTCTCCTTTTATTTTATAAATTCCATCTGCACTTCCTTGGTCATATCCAAAATAATAAACCCATTTTCCTATGTTTACTGAAAAGCCTGAATTTTCTAAATTCCCGTTTGTATTGCCTATTTTTTTATTAGATGGTACTACGCATACAATTAATATTGCAATAATTACAACTGCTAATACAGTAATTGACATTTTCTTATTTTTCATTATAAGTGGAACAATTTTATTTTTTAGATTAATAAAAAATGAAATCACTTTCTCTTTATAATTATTTAATTCTTTCATTTGTTCTCCTCTCTTATTTTTTCTTAATGTATTAATATGATTTTATTATATATTTTAAGTTGCATATTATCAAGTATTTTTTTACTTTTTTTGGATATAATTATAATAGATGAATTACTATAAATTTCTAATTTGGAGGTTGTTTTATGAATAGAGAAAGAATTAATGAAATTTTAAATCATAGAAACTTAAGTGAAGTATTTTACAATGAAAAACCTGTATGGATTCAAGATGTTCATGATGACATTGCAACAATAGGTTTTCTAGATGGTTCTAGAGAAAAAAAAGTTTATATAGAAGATTTATATGAAAGTAATCTGTACAAAAAATAGAAATCAATTTAATTAGCAACAGTAAAAAAAGATATTTCTCATGTGAGAAATATCTTTTTTTAATTATTATTTATTTTTTAATGCTGCTTGTGCTGCTGCTAATCTTGCGATTGGAACTCTAAATGGTGAGCAAGATACATAGT
>CAKPJR010000033.1 GCA_934162925.1 uncultured Clostridia bacterium
GTGCTATATATAGATAAAAAAGAAGCAATATATATAATGGCAAAAGAAGGAATAATAAAAGTTCTAGAAATACAAGGTGAAAATGCAAAAAGAATGCCTACACCAGAATTCTTAAGAGGAAATAGAATAGAGGTAGTAGACAAGTTTGAATAATATATTCATCTGTTTAAATTAGATAATTTAATACCTGCAATAAAAGAGGCTATTAACAAAACAATTGAAATAATTCCTTGTGTATTAAAACTAAAACCAGGATAAATTACAAAAACAGAACCTAAAACAAAACCAATTATAGCAAAGTATGTATATGACTTTGCTATTTTAAATAGAAAATTAATTAAAACCAAAAATATAATTCCACCAATAGCAATGCCAATAGCAATAGGAATTAAGATAGACAAATTTAAACTTGCTATTGCAGAAATATAAACTTCGTAAATTCCTAAAAGCATTAAAAGTACAGTTTTACTAACACCAGGAATAACAATCCCTGCAGATGTAACTGCACCAGAAAGAATTAAGTAAGAATTAGAATTATAGTTGTTTAGAGTACTTGAAATATTTCCTTCAAGAGCAACCAAATATAAACTAAAAGAAAAAGTAACAAGCATGCAAAGAATATGCAAAAAAGTTACTTTTTTTACATTAGCTTGTTTTACAACTAAAGGTATACTACCTAATATTAAACCAATAAAAGCAAAAGAAGTTGGCATATAATACTTATCAAAAAGAATTTTTAAAATATTTCCAAACAAAAAAATACCAACAAAAACTCCTAAACAAATAGGAAATAGAAATGTAAAATTCTTTTTTATATCTTTAAAAAAATTCAAAATAGAATTTACTAGCTTTTCGTAAAGCCCGAAAAGAGCATAAAAGTACACCACTGCTTATTCCAGGAAGAATAGCACCAGCACCAATAAAAATTCCAGCAATAAAATTTCTCATAAAATCTCCTTATGGAAGTGGGAAGTGTGAGGTGAGAAGTGTGAAAAATAGAGAAAATCCTACGAAGCCACGGCCCTATAAATCTCACTTCCCACATCCCACCTCTCACTTCAATTAAACAAATTCCAATTTATATAATTCTATGCTTTTTTTAAAAAATTATTATAATATTCTAATTTAAGGTTAATCTAAATACAAGGGGTGTATTTATGTTTAAACCTAAATTAGTATATTATGAACCAAATGCGGAAAATTATAAATTAGGCAAAGAATTGTTAGATAAGTATAGAGAAGAAGGAGTTAAATTAATTCCAATAGAAAATCATAATAATATAGAAGAATTAAGAAAAAATCCAAATTCGGAATTTGCAAATATGAAACAAAATATAATTATTGGAGTTAGAAAGACTCATAAATTTGTTCCAAACCATAAAGTGTCAGATTTTTTAGTACCATATACATCATCTGGCTGTATAGCAATGTGCATGTATTGCTATTTAGTATGCAATTATAACAAATGCTCATATTTAAGAATATTTGTAAATAGAGAAGAAATGTTAGATAAAATAATAAAAGTAGCAAATCAAAGCGAAAAAGAATTGACATTTGAAATAGGGAGTAATAGTGACCTTATTTTAGAAAATACTATAACTCATAACCTAGAATGGACAATAGAAAATTTTAATGCAGAAAAAGGATATCTTACATTTCCAACTAAATTTGATATGGTAGACCCACTTTTAAACCTAAAAAACAAAGAAAAAGTTATAGTAAGAATGAGTATGAATCCGGAAGAAATAATAAATAGAGTGGAATTTGGAACATCAAGATTAAATGAAAGAATAAATGCAATAAATAAATTGAAAGAAGCTGGCTATAAAGTAGGAATATTAATTGCACCAATTATTCTAGTAGATAACTGGAAAGAACTTTATGAAGAATTAATAAAAAAACTATCAGAAGAGTTAAGCAAAAGCGTAAAAAAAGATGCTATATTTGAACTTATATTTATGACGTACAGCTATGTTCACAAAATGATAAACCAAGAGGCTTTTCCTAATGCAATTAATTTGTTTAATCCAGACATCATGACAGGAAGAGGTAAAGGAAAATATATGTACAAAAAAGAAACTAGAGAAGAAGCAGAAGTATTTTTGAGAAAAACAATGAAAAAATACTTAAAAAATAGCGAAATATTGTATATTGTGTAGAAATATGTTACAATAAAAACATAGCAAAATAAAATACACTTAAAGAAAGGAGAAATCAAACTTGAAAAAAAATAAAGTTATGATTTCAGGAAAAGATGGAGAACAGTTTGAAGTTGAATTTAGGCGGTTCTCCAAAAGAGTCATAGTAACCTGCGTTAAGGTTAGAGGACTTAATTTCCATGGGGCTATTGAAGCATTTGTTAAAAAACTTAACCTTGTAACTGTTGATGATGACGGAATTATGGAAATTGTATATTATTGCAAAGACGAAAAAGAGTTTAAAAATATGCTTAGAAAATTAAGCTCCTAAAATTCCTTAAAGAGAAATCCTGCCTAGGGTTTCTCTTTTTAATATAATAGGAAAGTTCTACTTTCCTATTATATATTATATTAAAGTTACAATTGCTATGCCTTTTGAGATTTTCTTTATGCAGTTGAAAACTCAGATTGGGCTAGAACAAGGTTCAGACTGTTACATCCAAAACTCGTAAGAATTAAGTATTTAATAAATAAACTGTTAAATTTAAAAATGAAGCAAAAATAATCCATAACAAATATGGTAGTTGGAGTAACCCGGCTACTTTATTTTTAGAGTAAAAGTCTTTTATCATTAAAAACACTAATATTATGAGCAATAAAATCCAAATAAAAGCAAACAATCTCCACTTAAAAACAAAGAAAAATATAGACCATAAAGCATTTACAAATAGTTGTAAATAATAAATAGCAGTTGCGTTAGAATCTAATAGAGAATTAGATTTCAATATACCATAAGACACTCCCATTAAAATATAAAGAATAGTCCATACAATTGGAAATAAAAAACTTGGTGGTGCCCAAGTAGGTTGAATTAAAGAATTGTAATCTATATATTTAGCTGTAATAAAACTAATTAGGCCTCCAACTAATAATGGAATAATAATAGATTTAATATAAATTATAATTTTATTCATAAAACCTTCCTTGTATAATATATTTAGGTTTTTAATAAAGGATTTACCTATAAACCTATTGCCACTATAACTATAATTCAGTATAATTATGGTAACTTAGATAAAGTGTCGCTCATCCCTCCTTGAAGTCTATCTTCGTGATTGAAAGACTAGAGCCTCTTTCTTATTGGCTGTATATGAATGAGTTGGATGTTGATTTCCTTTTTAGGATTTTCTCCGTATATATAACAAGGTTGTATCGCTTTTAAGAGTAGAGGATTTACACTATCTAAAATTTATTTTTGAGGTGTTTTATTATGTTTTATTTAGGTATTGATATTGCAAAAAATACTCACGTTGCTTCCTTAATCGATGAAAAAGGAAAAACTATTTTTAAAGGATTTTCTTTTTCTAATACTACTGAAGGTGGTAAATCTCTTCTTGAAATAATCAAGAAACATTCTGAATTTACTGATGTTACAGTAGGTATGGAAGCTACTGGTCATTATTGGCTTTCAATTTATTCTTTTCTTTCTAATAATATAAATATATTTTATAGAATTGGAATTTATACAAGTATTAAAAAATATTTTTATTAAAGGGTCATGCACTTTTATTTTTCTACAACATATACTTTGATATAGAAAAATGGAGGTGCATTTATGCCATTAATATATTTGTCTGGATTCTTAGCTTTTTTAAAAACAGCCATTTTTGCTTTTGGATACATATCTAATAATAGCCTGTTTCCAGAACCACTTTCAGAAGAGGAAGAAATGAAATATCTTAAAAAATATATGGAAGGAGACGAAGATGCAAGAAACATATTAATAGAAAGAAATCTAAGGTTAGTGGCACATGTTTGTAAGAAATACAATATACCAAACGTAGATAATGAAGATTTGATATCAATAGGAACAATAGGTTTAATAAAAGGAATAAATACATTTAATACAGATAAGGGAGTAAGACTTGCTACATATTCTGCCAAGTGCATTCAAAACGAAGTCTTGATGTATCTAAGAAGTGCAAAGAAAATCGGAGCAGAAGTTTATTTAAACGAACCAATAGGGAAAGACAAGGACGATAATGAAATTGCACTAATAGATATTCTAGAAAATGATGAAAAAAATATAGAAGATGAAATAGATTTGAAAATAAAAATTAAAAAAGTATATGAAAAAATGAAAGATATATTAAAAGAAAGAGAGAAAATTATAATAGAGTTAAGATTTGGACTTCGGAGGAAATAAGCCTAAAACACAAAATCAAATAGCAAGCATGCTTCGGAATATCTAGAAGTTATGTTTCGAGAATTGAGAAAAAAGCAATAGGAAAACTTAATAGTCAATTAGCAAAAGAATTATAATATTTTTTTGTGCAAATTATAGAAAACTATTTAATAAATTTTTTTGTTATGATAATATATAAGCAATAAATGTACAAAGGAAATGGAGTGATTTTTTATGCAAAATATAAAATTAGATTTAAGTTATTCAGGAATTACAGAAAAAGAAATAATGAAATATGAAAAAGAAGTAAAAGAGATATATAACAAACTTAATGAGAAGTCAGAAGATGAAAATGAATTTGTAGGCTGGCTAAAGTTACCAGAAAATTATGATAAAAAAGAATTTGAAAGAATAAAAAAAGCGGCTAAAAGAATAAGAAAAAATTCAGAAGTTTTTGTAGTAATAGGTATAGGAGGCTCATACCTAGGAGCTAGAGCTGTAATAGAAAGCCTAACAAGTAATTTTGCAAATATGTTTCCAGATTCAGTAAGAAAATCACCTCAAATATTTTTTGTTGGAAATAGCATTAGTCCAAACTATGTGAATGAATTAATAACTTGCATTGGAGATAAAGATGTATCTATAAATGTAATATCTAAATCAGGTACAACTACAGAGCCTGCAATTGCATTTAGGATATTTAGAGAATTTTTGGAAAGTAAATATGGAGTGGAAGAGGCAAGAGAAAGAATATATGTAACAACTGATAAAAAGAAAGGTGCATTAAAACAGCTAGCAGATGATGAAGACTATGAGACTTTTGTAATACCAGATAATGTTGGAGGCAGATTTTCTGTATTGACACCAGTAGGACTACTCCCAATTGCAGTGGCAGGAATAGATATAAATAAACTTATGGAAGGTGCAAAAAATGCACAATACAATTATTCAGACAATGGAGTAAAATATAATCAATGCTATAGATATGCAATAGTAAGAAATATATTGTATAAAAAAGATAAGACAGTAGAAATACTTGCAAATTATGAGCCAAAGTTTCACTATTTCACTGAATGGTGGAAACAGTTATATGGAGAAAGTGAAGGGAAGGAACATAAAGGAATTTTTCCAACAGGTGTAGACTTAAGCACAGATTTGCACTCTATGGGACAATACATACAAGACGGAAAAAGAAATCTTTTTGAAACTGTTATAAATGTAGAAGAAACAAAAACAGATATAACAATTAAAAGAGATGAAGACAATATAGATGGATTGAACTTCCTAGAAGGAAAAACAATGGACTATGTAAATAAACAAGCAATGCAAGGAACAATAGAAGCACATGTTTCAGGAGGAGTACCTAATATAATTATAAGTATAAAAAGACTAGATGAGGAAAACATCGGAGAATTAATATACTTCTTTGAATTAGCATGTGGCATATCTGGAAGTATATTAGGAGTAAATCCGTTTGATCAACCAGGAGTAGAAGCATATAAAAATAATATGTTTAGATTACTTGGAAAACCAGGATATGAAAAATAAAGGGAAAAATATTGACAAAAAACTTATAACAAGAGTATAATAAAAAAGTAAGATAAATATAAACGTAGAAGAGACAAAGTAAAGTAAAGGTTGCTTAAAGAGAGGATTAGTGATTACGCTGAAAGCTAATCTAAGTAAACATATTTGAAAAACTACCTCTGAGTTTCTAATTAAAAGTTAGACGTGTAAGACGCGATAGAGTCTTTAATTAAGTAAAATAAAGGGTGGAACCGTGTTTTATAAAATACCCCTAATAGATTAAAAAATCTATTAGGGGATTTTTTATTGTATAGGAAAAATCAAAGATTTTTACGTATACAACATTTCATTCGGAAAATCAAATCGGCGAGAACAAAGGACGACTAAAGTCGCTTTGTTCTGGCTTAAGATAATATATAAAAAGAAAGGAAGATAATATGTTAGTATCAATAGGAAGCAGAAGCATACCTAAAATTACAGCAATAACAAGAGCTTTTTCTAGATACCCAGAATTATGGATTAACAGTTCTGACAAGATTGAATATATAATTATGCCACAAGAAGTAAGAAAAGACGATAGTTTTGGACAAGAACAAGATAAATTTTCAGGAGTTTCATGTAATCCAATGTCTCTTTCAGAAACTATTAAAGGAGCAAAAAATAGAGCTAAAAATGCATATGAACATGCAAAGGAAAGAACACGGCACATGTGGGTTTGGAGTAGGAATAGAAGCTGGGATGTTTAGTGTTCCAGAAGTAGAAACTAAATATATGGATTCAAGTATTTGCGCAATATATGATGGAGAAAGATATTATATAGGACTTAGTCCATCATTTGAATATCCTCAAACAGTAGTAGATAGAACTTTGCAAGGAGAAGAAATAGGATATATGGAAGATGTATTTGGAAATACTGCCAAAGGAAGAAAAGGAGCAATTGGAGTTCTAACAAATGGAAGAATATACAGAGACGAACTAGAAGAATATGCAGTAATAATGGCACTAACTAAAATCGTTTCAAAAGAAATATATGAGAAGTGATATATTAGTAATTTTAAAATATAAAACTAAAAAAGGAGAGAAAGATTATGTTGAAAATTAAATTAAAAGATAATTCAGAACTAGAGATAGAAGAAGGCTTAAGTGTAATAGAAATAGCCAAAAAAATAAGCGAAGGATTAGCAAGAATGGCAACATGTGCAGAAATAGATGGAGAAGTTGTAGATTTAAGAACAATAGTAGAAAAGGACTGTTCACTAAACATATTAACATTTGAAAGTAGTTTAAATGGTAAAAAAGCATATTGGCATACAACATCACACATAATGGCACAAGCAATAAAAAGATTATATCCAGAAATAAAACTAGCAATAGGACCATCAATAGATAATGGATTCTACTATGATTTCGATACAGAAAAACCATTTACACCAGAAATGCTAGAAGCAATAGAAAAAGAAATGAAAAAAATAATAAAAGAAGATTTACCAATAGAAAGATTTGAACTTCCAAGAAAAGAAGCAATAGAATTTATGAAAGAAAAAGAAGAACCATATAAAGTAGAACTAATCAACGATTTGCCAGAAGATGCAATAATTTCTTTCTATAAGCAAGGAGAATTTACAGACCTTTGTGCAGGACCTCACGTAATGAGTACAGGAAAAGTAAAAGCAGTTAAATTGCTTTCATCATCAGGAGCATACTGGAGAGGAAACGAGAAAAATAAAATGCTACAAAGAATATATGGAATATCATTCCCTAAAGCAAGCCAAGTTGATGAATATGTAAATATGATAGAAGAAGCTAAAAAAAGAGATCATAGAAAATTAGGAAAAGAATTAGAATTATTTTTCTTTGATGAAACAGCACCAGGAATGGCTTATTGGATGCCAAAAGGATTTACAATGATGAACACATTAATAGACTTTTGGAGAAAAGAACATAAAAAAAGAGGATATCAAGAATTCTCTGGACCACAATTAAATAGCAGTGAATTATGGAAAATATCAGGACATTGGGATCACTATAAAGAAGATATGTTTGTGTTAACAGATGCAGATGGGAATGAACAAGCATTAAAACCAATGAACTGTCCAAACTCAATAAAAATATATCAATCAAAATTAAGAAGCTACAAAGACTTACCATTAAGATTTAATGATGTAGATGTTATCCATAGAAACGAAAAATCAGGACAATTAAATGGGTTATTTAGAGTAAGAATGTTTAGACAAGATGATTCTCACAACTACATTACAGAAGAGCAAATAGGAAGCGAAATAAAAGACATTATAGAAATAGCTAAACACTTATATTCTGTATTTGGACTAGAATATAAACTAACACTATCTACAAGACCAGAAGAAGACTTTATGGGAGAAATAGAAACATGGGATAAAGCAGAAAATGATTTAAGAAAAGTATTAGACGAAATCTGCGGAGAAGGAAATTATCAAGTAAACGAAGGTGACGGAGCTTTCTATGGACCAAAAATTGATATAAAAATGAAAGACTGTTTAGGAAGAGAATGGCAAATGGGAACAGTACAATTAGACTTCCAATTACCACAAAGATTTAACTTACATTATATAGACAAAGACGGAAACAAAAAAACACCTATAATGGTACACAGAGCTTTATTTGGATCATTTGACAGATTTATAGGAATAATAACAGAACACTTTGCTGGAGCATTCCCAACATGGCTTGCACCAGTGCAAGTAAGAATATTGCCAATAGCAGATAAACACAAAGAATATGCTGAAAAATTAAAAGAAAAATTGGAAGAATATGATATAAGAGCTGAGTTAGATGAAAGAGAAGAAAAAATAGGATACAAAATTAGAGAAGCACAACTTCAAAAAATTCCATATATGCTAATTATAGGAGATAAAGAAGTGGAAGCAAATGCAGTAGGAGTCCGTTCAAGAAAAGATGGAGATATTGGAGCAATGAGTGTAGAAGACTTTATAAATAAAATAGAAGAAGAAATAAAAACATTTGCAAGATAAACAAAGAAAATTCTAGGGACAGCCCTAAAAATTATCAATTTATTGAGAATTTTTAGGATTGTCCTAAATTTTTTTATATACTAGGAATTTTCTCATTTCCTAGTATATAAGAAAGGCATTTTGCTAAGTATACCTTCGAAGAAAGCGCAAAATACATGCCACTCGCTTTGCTCGGGCAGAATTAAGGAAGCCTAACCTTGATGTATACGTAAAAAAAATGTTATAATCGTTATTACCTTTGAGATTTCCTCATTTAATTCGGAAATTCAAATCGGCAAGAAGGAAAGTGTGACAAAGCTACTTTTTCTTTAAAAAACAATTGTCTAAAAAAATGCGGTGTGATATACTTAAATTGCAAAAATAGAATAGGAGGAATTTGCATTTTGAATACAAATGAAAATATAATTGATAAATTAAAATATTTAGGCTTAGATATGGAGGAAATACCAGAAACAATTAAAAGGTTTAGACCACTAGAATATAGACCTCTTAAATATAATGATGAACATATTTATAAAGTATATAAATATTTAGATGTAAAAGATATTCAAATTTTACTTACGCCAACTAATAGGCTGTGCAGTATTATAGAAAAATATAAAAAAGCGGTTCCTTTGTATGAATATTTAGATTCAGAAAGAGAAGAAAACATAGAAAGATATACTAAATTTTTATCTATGGTTTCTGAAATGGATATTAAACAAATAGAAAAAATAGAACAAGAACAAAAACTTTTAAATAAAGAGATACCTTTTAAAGTTAAATACCCTAAAGATTATTTATGGCAGATATATTATTCTGAATATACAAATGAATACTTTATGTTGGTTACAACAGAAGATTTAGAATATTCAGCCTTTTTCTATTTATTAAAAAAACAATTGGAAAATAAAAAAGATGAAAAAATATTTGTTCCAATAAGTCATATAGAATATACTGGTGAGTATTTAAGTAGAACGCAAATTGCAGATATAGAAAACTATATATGGTTATTCACGAAAAAATGGCCGATTGTATATGAAATACATGATAAAAACAATAACCTAAATTTAAGTATAAGTGGAAAAGCATATGTATTTGATGACATACAGAGTGACTATAGAATTGATTTAAAAAGCAAAGAAGAAGCAATAAAATTCTATAAACTATTAAAAGCATTATTTATAATGCAAACTGAAATGCCACATAGATTTAATTTTAGCCTAGGATTAAATGAGCATGGAAGTTTAGAATTTTATACAAATGGCAAAAAAATAATATATGAAATACTAGCAAGTTTGATAAAAGAAGAGTATTTAAAAGCAGAAGAAGAAAAAATTAGATTAGTAGAAGAAAAATTAGAAGCAGAGAAGGAACTTGACGAATTACAAAAAAAATCATCAAAACTTGAAAAAGAATATTTGGAAAGAGAAAAGCAAATAGCTACATATTTAGTCTGCAAAAAAACTTTTTTTGGAAGAGTAAAATATTTCTTTAAATATAAAAAAGTAAATTTAGTAAAAAAAGAAGATAATGAAGAGAAAAAACAAGAAATAAAAGTAATAAGATTAAATAAATACGAAGAAGTAAAAAGCAATTATACATTAGAAGAGCTAATAGAACTGTACAAACAAATAGACAAAGAAGAAATAAAAGAAAAAAATTTAAAGTCAGATATTAAAGCTATGAAAAGAAGGATAAACAATTTAGAAAGTAGAGTTAATAATGCTGTGCTTTATATAGAAGAA
>CAKPJR010000034.1 GCA_934162925.1 uncultured Clostridia bacterium
CTCTAACTGAAATTACATCTCCTGGTTTAACTAAGTAAGATGGTATATCTGTTTTTACACCATTTACATCAAAATGTCCATGGTTTACAAGTTGTCTTGCTTGAGCTCTTGATGATCCAAATCCAACTCTATATATTACATTATCTAATCTGCTTTCTAATATTTGTAGTAAGTTTTCACCTGTTATACCTTTTTTGCTTTCTGCCATTTCAAAGTATTTTCTAAATTGTTTTTCTCCTACTCCATAGAAAGATTTTGTTTTTTGTTTTTCTCTTAATTGTGTACCGTATTCAGAAAGTTTCTTCTTTCCTTGTCCATGTTCTCCTGGTGCATAATTTCTTCTTGTTACACTGCATTTATCTGAATAACATCTTGAACCTTTTAAGAATAACTTTTGTCCTTCTCTACGGCATATACGACATTGTTCGTCTTTATATCTTGACATCAGTTTTTCCTCCTTTTATACTCTTCTTCTTTTTGGTGGTCTACAACCATTATGTGGTATTGGTGTTACATCTTTTATCATGCTTATTTCTAACCCTGCTGTTTGTAGAGATCTTATTGCAGCTTCTCTTCCAGAACCTGGTCCTTTAACATAAACTTCTACTGATTTTAGTCCATGTTCCATTCCTGCTTTTGCAGCTGTAAGCGCTGCTTCTCCTGCAGCAAATGGTGTACTTTTTCTTGAACCTTTGAATCCTAGTTCTCCAGCACTTGCCCAAGAAATAACATTTCCTTTTTCATCAGTAATACTAACTATTGTATTATTAAAACTAGAATGTATATGAGCTGCACCTTTTTCTATATTTTTTCTATCTCTTCTTCTAGTAACTTTTTTTACTGCTTTTGCCATTGTCATTTACTCCCTTCTTTGATTTTATAAGGTAAGGGGATACAGTTTTTCCTGTTACACCCCATCTAAAGTATTTATTCTTATTTCTTTTTGCTTACTAATTTTCTAGGTCCTTTTCTTGTACGAGCATTAGTTTTTGTTCTTTGTCCTCTTACTGGTAATCCTCTTCTATGTCTAATTCCTCTAAAGCATCCTATTTCAGTAAGTCTCTTAATGTTTAATGCAACTTCTCTTCTTAAGTCACCTTCAACTTTATATCCTTCCATTGCATTTCTTATTGCTTGTACTTGTTCGTCTGTTAAATCTTTTACTCTAGTATCTGGATTAACTTTAGCTTCTGCTAATATTTTGTTAGAACTTGTTCTACCAATTCCGTAAATATATGTAAGTCCTATTTCAACCCTTTTTTCTTTAGGCAAGTCTACTCCTGCTATACGAGCCATATTTTTTTCACCTCTTTAATTTATTTTTGTTATTGTCTAGTAACACTCAAAGTTGTTAAGATTAAATGTAAACTTTAGTTTTCATTAATCTAATTTAGTTTAGCTAGTAATATTGAAATGTAGCTAAACTGGATTGTATATATAATAAATAAAAATAGATATTCTTAAAATATTTTAAGACAGCCGCACTATTCTTATATATTAGCAAATTAAAATGCTAATAAATCTAATAATATTTATTAGATTTATTATCCTTGTCTTTGTTTGTGTTTTGGATTTTCACAAATTACTCTTATTTTACCTTTTCTTTTAATTATTTTGCATTTTTCGCATATTTTTTTTACTGATGGTCTTACTTTCATTTTATTCACCTCATTTTTAGTATTATATATATTTTTTTGTTTTTTACTTAGCTCTCCAAGTAATACGTCCACGATTTAAATCGTATGGAGAAAGTTCAAGTTTTACTTTATCTCCTGGAAGGATTTTTATATAATTCATTCTAAGTTTTCCTGAAATATGAGCTAAAACCTGATGTCCATTTTCAAGTTCTACTTTAAAATTTGTATTTGGTAATGCCTCTACAACTGTTCCTTCAACTTCTATAACATCTTCCTTAGACAATTTTTTCATCCTCCTATTCACTATTTTCCAAAAATAACTAATTTATTATACCTTATATTTATATAATTGTCAAGATTTCTGGCTCTTTTTCTGTAATTAAAATTGTATTTTCATAGTGAGCTGCTAAGCTTCCATCTTCTGATATTATTGTCCATCCATCATCCAATTGTAATATCCCTGGTTTTCCCATTATTACCATTGGTTCTATTGCTAGAGTCATCCCAGGTTCAAGTCTTATTCCTCTTCCAGCTTTGCCATAGTTTGGAATTCCTGGATCTTCATGCATTTGAGTTCCTATCCCATGCCCTTGAAATTCTTTTACAACAGAATATCCGTTTTTTTCTATAAATTCTCCTATTGCATGGCAAACGTCTCCTAATCTATTTCCTTTTTTGGCAAATTTTATTCCTTCAAAAAATGCTTGTTTAGTTACATCTATTAATCTTTTTGCTTCATTTGTTGTGTTTCCAACAATGTATGTTCTTGCACAGTCTCCATTATATCCATTTTTATATGCAACTAAGTCTACACTTACTATGTCTCCCTCTTTTAGAATAACTTTTTTAGAAGGTATCCCATGTATTACTTCATCATTTACAGAAGCACAAATAGATCCTGGAAAATCTGGAACTCCTCTTTCTCCGCTAGGATATCCTTTTTCTGCTGGAATTCCGCCATTTGCTCTTATTGTATTTTCTGCTATTTTGTCTAATTCATAAGTTGATATTCCTGGTTTAATTGCTTTTTCAACTTCTTTTTGAGCAAGGGCTGCTACCCTGCAAGCCTCTCTCATAAATTCAATTTCTCTTTTTGATTTAATTGTTACCAATTTAATTACCCCCATAAATTGGAATTTGTTTAGTTTCGGGTGAATTCAGGACAGTCCCTAGAATTCCCCCTCATACAAATTCCAATTTATCTAATTATTTATTTTTGATGTATTCCTCTACTTCTTTTGCTACGTCATATGATGTTTTTCCTACAGAATCTCCTGCTTTTGCATCATAAAGTACGTTTGCATTTTTGTAGTGGTTTATTAATTCCTCTGCTGTTTTGCTATACACTTTTAATCTGTTTTCTACAACTTCTGGTTTTTGATCTTCTCTTTGATATAGTTCTCCACCACATTTGTCGCATATTCCTTCAACTTTTGGTGGATTGAATACTACATTATATATTTCGCTACATCCTCTGCAGCTTCTTCTATTTGCAATTCTTTCTACTATTTCATCAAATGGAACATCTATATTTAAAGCCATGTCTACTTTTGCATTCATTTCTTTTAACATATTGTCAAGACTTACAGCTTGTACCCCAGTTCTTGGAAATCCGTCTAAAACAGCTCCGTTTTCTACGTCAGCTCCATTTAATCTTTCTTTTAACATTTTAATTGTTACTTCATCTGGAACAAGTTCGCCTTTATCCATATATTTTTTTGCTTCTTTTCCTAATTCTGTTTCATTTTTTAAATTTTCTCTAAATAAATCTCCTGTTGATATATGTGCTAATTTTAAATCCTCTGCTATTATTTTTCCAACAGTGCCTTTTCCACTACCTGGTGCTCCTAATAATACTATAAACATAAAGTTTTCTCCCTTCATTTTTTATTTAAACTATCTAAATACTAAATTAGAAGTGAGATGTGAGATGTGTGAAGTGTGATTTCATATTTTTCACACTTCGCACTTCACACTTCACACTTCTAATCTAAAAATCCTTTATAATGTCTCATAACCAATCTAGATTCTAGTTGTTGTACTGTTTCTAGTGCAACTCCTACTACGATAAGTATTGATGTTCCTCCAAATGCCACATTTAATCCTGTAAATCTCATTAACATTGGAAGTATTGCAATTATACTTAAGAATAATCCACCAAATAAAGTTAATTTACTTATTATATTTGATAAGTATTCAGTAGTTGGTTTTCCTGCTCTTATTCCTGGTATAAATCCACCATTTTTCTTTATATTGCTTGATACTTCAGCTGGGTTAAATGTTGCATAAGTGTAAAAATATGTGAATCCAAGTATTAATAATAAGTATACAATAGCATTTGCAATTGTGTATCCAACTCCTACTTGTGATGTTGATGTAGCTATTGAAAATTTATATATTGTTGCCCAGAATCCTGTTTGACTAGCTATATTGCTATTAAACATTTGTATAATCATTGCTGGAAATGTCATAAATGATGATGCAAATATTATTGGCATTACACCTGCCATTGCAAGTTTTAATGGAATGTGTGTATTTTGTCCACCATACATTTTTCTTCCTACAACTTTTTTTGCATATTGTACAGGAACTCTTCTTTCAGCTTCTTGTACAAATACAACACCTGCAACTAATATAATTGCTCCTATAATTAATCCTAATGATATTAGAAGCCCTGTTGTACTAAATCCGGCAGCTGTAAAAATTAATTTATATATTGTTGTTACAGCAGATGGTAAAGAAGATATTATACCAATAAAGATTATTATAGAAATTCCATTTCCAATTCCTTTACTAGTAATTTGCTCTCCTAACCACATTAAAAGTGCTGTTCCTGCAACTAATGATAAAACAATTAATGCTCCTGTTCCAAATCCTGGATTTATAAATACGCCGTATGCAGAATATGTTCCGCTATATGACATATATATTCCTAATGCTTCTACCAAAGCCAATATTAATGTAAGAATTTTTGTATACTTATTTATTTGTGCTCTTCCTTCTTCTCCACCTTCTTTTATAAGTCTTTCAAGAGAAGGAATTACCATTCCTAATAATTGTATTACGATTGATGCTGTAATATATGGGCTTATTGTCATTGCAAATATAGAAAATCTTGAAAAAGCTCCTCCTGATATTAAGTCAATAAGTCCTGATATACTTCCGTGTAGCACTGCTTGTTAAATCTCTTAAAGCTATTGTGTCTACACCTGGTACTGTTATATAGCATCCAAGTCTAAATAGAACTATTAGTAACAAAGTATACAATAGTCTTTTTCTAATTTCTGGTGTTTTCAAAGCGTTTTTTATTGTTTGAAACAATTAGATCACCTCTGCTTTTCCACCAGCTGCTTCTATTTTTTCTTGTGCAGCTTTTGTAAATCTTGTTGCTTGTACTGTTAATTTTTTATCTAATTTACCAGTAGCTAAAACAACGATACCATCATTAGCTTTGCTTATAATTCCATCTGCAATTAAGCTTTCTGCATTAACAACTTCTGATTTACTATTATTAAGCATTGTTAAAGTTACTTCTGTGTAATTTGCAGCATGAATATTTTTAAATCCTCTTTTAGGTAATCTTCTATATAATGGTGTTTGACCACCTTCGAATCCACGTCTTACTCCACCGCCAGATCTTGCTTTTTGTCCTTTATGTCCTCTTCCAGATGTTTTTCCAAGTCCTGAACCAATTCCACGTCCTACTCTTCTTCTTGTAACTTTTTCTTGACTTGCTTTTATATTTCCTAATTCCATTTGTTTCCCTCCGTTTCTTATTAAATGCTATTATAATTTAAACTTGCATTTTCTAGGTTTTGAAGTGGGATGTGGGAAGTGAGATTCTAATAAAACTCTTAGTTTCATACCTCTCACATCACACTTCTCACATCAAAATTGCAGTTTTACATTTCAAAAGCATTATATTTAAATTAAACTATTTCGTTTACTTTTTTTCCTCTTTTTTTAGCGATTTCTTCTGATGTTGACATATTTTCTAAAGCATTTATAGTAGCATATCCTACGTTTCTTGGATTGTTTGTTCCTATAACTTTTGTTTTGATATCTCTGTATCCTGCAAGTTCAAGTATTGGTCTTACACTTCCTCCTGCGATTAATCCAGATCCTTCAGCACCTGGTTTTAATAAAACACTAGCAGCACCAAAAGTTCCTATAAATTCATGTGGTATAGTTGTTCCTACGATTGGAACTTCTATTAAATTCTTTTTAGCATCTTCAATAGCTTTTTTTATTGCATCTGGTACTTCAGCAGCTTTTCCATTTCCTATTCCTACGTGTCCGTTTTCATCACCAACAACAACTACTGCGCTAAATCTAAAGTTTCTACCACCTTTAACAACTTTTGCTACTCTATTAATGGCTACTACTTTTTCTTTTAATTCCATTACTTCGTTTTCCATATTCTTAAAAGTTTCCTCCTTTAAAATTTGTAAAGAGCAAATTTTGTATTATTTATTCTTCACTCTTCATTATTAATTCTCTTCTGGGAACAATCCCTAGAATTTTAATCCACCTTCTCTTGCAGCTTCTGCAAGCTCTTTTACTATTCCGTGGTATATATATCCACCTCTGTCATATACAACAGATTCTATATTTTTTTCTAAAGCTCTTTTTGCTATTAAAGCTCCAACTTCTTTAGCTGCTTCTTTATTAGCTTTTTTAGTTTTTATTTCTTTATCTAGTGTAGATGCACTTGCTAAAGTAACTCCTTTTACATCATCTATTACTTGAACAGATATATTGCTATTGCTTCTGAAAACACATAGTCTTGGGCATTCTGCTGTTCCGCTTATTTTTGTACGTACTCTTTTATGTCTTCTTTCTCTTTCTAATTTTCTATTTGTTTTGCTAATCATTTAAGAATTTCTCCTTTCTTTTTATACTTGTTTTTTATCAAAGGTATATTGCTCGAAAAGCAAGTAAAAATTATTGAAACCATACATATGTATGTTGAAATAATTTTTACGCAGCTTGACAACTCAAGATGCCACTTTTCATTTATTTTATTTACCTGTTTTACCTTCTTTTCTTCTAATATGTTCATCTACATATTTAATACCTTTTCCTCTATATGGTTCAGGTAATCTTTGTTTTCTTACTTCTGCAGCCATTTGTCCAACTAACTCTTTATCTATTCCTCTAACTATTACAGAGTTTGGATTTGGCACTTCATAAGTAATACCAGCTGGCTCTTCCATTTTAACTGGATGTGAGTATCCTAGTGTTAAAACTAAAGTATTCCCTTGTTTTGCTGCTCTATATCCAACACCATTAATTTCTAATTGTTTTGTGTATTCATTAGAAACACCTTGTATCATATTATTAATTAATGTTCTTGTTAATCCATGTAAACTTTTATTTTCTTTTTCATCGTTTGGTCTTGTAACTGTAATAACATTGTTCTCTAATTTTACTGTTATATTTTCGTTTATATTTTTTTCCAATGTTCCTTTAGGTCCTTTTACAGTGATCTTTTGTCCATCCAACTTAACTTCTATGCCTTCAGGTACTGTAATTGGTTTATTTCCTATTCTTGACATTTTGTTTCTCCTTTCTTAAGATACTTTCTTCTTTTACTTTTCATATCAATTTTAGTTCTTGCGAAAGCAAGTTTAATTACCAAATATATGCTAATACTTCTCCACCTACACCTGCTTCTCTTGCTTGTTTGTCAGTCATTATTCCTTTTGATGTAGAAATTAAAGCTATTCCTAATCCGTTTAATACTCTTGGAAGTTCATCTTTTGCTGCATATATTCTTAAACCTGGTTTGCTTATTCTTTTTAATCCAGAAATTACTTTTTTTCCTTTTTCTGTATATTTTAGGCTTACTCTAATAATTCCTTGATTTCCATTTTCTATTTCTTCATAAGCTTTAATATATCCTTCATTAAATAGTATCTCTGCTATAGATTTTTTCATTTTAGACGCAGGGATATCTACTGTTTTAAATTTTGCACTATTTGCATTTCTTATTCTTGTTAACATATCTGCTATTGGATCAGTAGTATTCATTTAATTTTTCCTCCTTTTCTATTTTGAAGTGAGATGTGAGAAATGAGAAATGTAAAATCTCTTTTTGACATCTAACTTCTTTTTTATTTCTAAGGCTTAATGCTAGATTTTCTCATCTCTAACATCTCACCCCTCACCTCTTAGTTTACCAACTTGCTTTTTTTACACCTGGTATTTCACCTTTATGTGCTAACTCTCTAAAGCATATACGGCAAACTCCATATTTTCTAATATATCCGTGTGGTCTTCCACATAATTTACATCTATTATATTCTCTAGTTTTATATTTTTGTGGTCTTTGTTGTTTTATAATCATTGCTTTTTTAGCCATAATTTTTATTTTCCTCCTTTATTTAGACTCTAAAAGGCATTCCCATTAATGTTAATAACTCTCTTGCTTCTTCATCTGTCTTTGCTGTTGTTACAAATATAATGTCCATTCCTCTTATTTTATCAATTTTATCATATTCTATTTCTGGGAATATTAATTGTTCTTTTATTCCTAAAGAATAATTTCCTTTTCCATCAAATGAATTTTTTGAAAGTCCTCTAAAATCTCTAACTCTAGGTAGTGCAACATTAAATAGTTTATATGCAAAATCATACATTTTTCCTGCTCTTAGTGTAACTTTGCATCCTACATTTACACCTTCCCTTAACTTAAAAGCAGCTATTGATTTTTTTGCTTTTGTTATTATTGGTTTTTGACCTGTTATTTGTGTTAAATCTGATATTGCATTGTCTAAGCTTTTTGGATTATCTTTTACATCTCCTAAGCCAATATTTATAACTATTTTTTCTAATTTAGGAACTTGCATAATTGATTTATACTCAAATTTTTTCATTAATGCAGGTACTACTTCTTTTTCATATTGTTCTCTTAATTTCTCCATTGACAGTTTTTCTCCTTTCTATCTCCTATTATTTAATTTTGTTTCCGCATTTCTTGCAAACACGAATTTTTTCTTTACCTTCTTTTATAACTCCTACTCTTGTGGCTTTGTTACATTTTGGGCAAACTACATTTACTTTACTGCTATGTATACTACATTCAACAGGTATAATTCCGCCTTCTTCGCCTTGTTTTCTAGGTTTTACATGTTTTTTTCTAACATTTACACCTTTAACTATTACTCTTTGCATTTTTGGAATTACTTCTAATACTTCTCCTGTTTTACCTTTATCATTTCCTGATAATACTTCTACTGTATCACCTTTTTTTATTTTCATTCTATTTTCACCTCTTTATCTAATAATCTCGGATCACTAAGGACACCGATTTTTATATTTTATTCAAATACTTTGTAGAACAAATCAAAATTAGTATGATGTGCATTTTCAGATATTATAAAAAGCAGAGGCGTGCATGTGCACGTTGAGCATTTTTATAATTGATGAAAATGTGCAGAATGCTGATTTTCATTTGTTTTTTATAATACTTCTGGTGCTAATGATAGTATCTTCATATAATCTTTATCTCTTAATTCTCTAGCTATAGGCCCAAATATACGTGTTCCTTTTGGATTTTTGTCATCACGTATTATAACTGCTGCATTTTCATCAAATCTAACATAAGATCCATCTGGTCTTCTAATAGGTTTTTTTGTTCTTACTATAACAGCTTTTACAACATCACCTTTTTTTACAACGCCATTTGGTATAGCACTTTTTACAGAAGCTACTATTACATCTCCAACTCCTGCAAATTTTCTATATGATCCACCTAAACATCTAATACACATTAATTCTTTAGCACCTGTATTATCTGCTACTTTTAATATTGATTGTTGTTGTATCATTATGGTTTCCTCCTTTTTAGAAATTTGTGAAGAATTTTTGTATTTTTCTTTTTTAGTTCTTCACTCTTCATTTTTCATTTATTTTATCACTGCTTTTTCTACTACTTCTACTAGTCTCCATCTTTTGTCTTTAGATAGAGGTCTTGTTTCCATTACTTTTACTTTATCACCAATTTGACATTGGTTTTCTTCGTCATGAGCTTTTAATTTATATGTTCTTTTTACAATTTTTCCATATATAGGATGTTTTACGCTTGTTTCAACTGATACAACTATTGTTTTATCCATTTTGTTAGATGTTACTGTACCAATCATAACTTTACGAAGATTTCTTTCTTCCATTTATATTTTCCTCCTTCAAAAGTTTAAAGAATTTTGTGTTATTCATTCTTCACTTTTAATTTTTCATTGTGCGGACACGAAGTTCCGCCCATACACATTTCTTTTAATTAGTGTAAGTTTTCTCTTAGTTTTTTGCTTCTTCTAATTCTCTTTGTTTTAAGATTGTTTTTATTCTAGCAATGTCTTTTTTTACTTCTTTTATTTTCATTGGATTGTCTAATCCATTTGTTGCTAAACTAAATCTTAATTTAAATAATTCTGATTTTAGTTCTCCTAATTCTTTTTCTAAATCTGGTGAAGACATTTCTCTTATTTTATTTATCTTCATCAACATCACCACCTTGCTCTATTTCTCTTGTTAGAAATTTTGTTTTTACAGGTAATTTATGTGATGCAAGTCTTAAAGCTTCTCTTGCAACTTCTTCTGATACACCTGCAAGTTCAAATAATACTCTACCAGGTTTTACAACAGCTACCCAATATTCTGTAGCACCTTTTCCTTTACCCATACGAGTATCGGCTGGTTTTTTGCTTATTGGTTTGTTTGGGAATATTTTAATCCAAACTTTACCACCTCTTTTAATATAACGAGTCATAGCAATTCTGGCTGCTTCTATTTGGTTTGCTGTAATTAGTCCTGATTCTAATGCTTGTAATCCGTACTCTCCTTCGTTTACAACATTTCCTCTTGTTGCTTTTCCTCTATTTCTACCTTTTTGCATTTTTCTATATTTTGTTCTTTTTGGCATTACTGGCATTATTGTTC
>CAKPJR010000035.1 GCA_934162925.1 uncultured Clostridia bacterium
AAAGCTGAGGACAACAATAATAACGAAGACAACAACGAAAATAACAATGAAAACAATACTCCATCAAAACCAGAAAACAAAGAAGAAATGAAAGATAATAGTTTAAATCCAAAAACAGGTGACAACATAGTGCTTTATGTAGCAATAGCAGGTATGTCAATAATAGGACTTGGAGCAATAACAATAATTACAAGAAAGAAAAAAATGAACTAAAATACTACATAAGAGAGGACTAGAACTTTCTAGTTCTCTTTTAAAAATAAAGGGAGCGATTATATGGCAGGAAAAAGAGCTAAAACTAAAAAGAGAGTAAAGCTAAATAAAAAGCAGTTAAGTACCATAGGTGTTCTAATATTGATAATAGCTGTTATATTTATAATTATAATGATATTCAAACCTGTTAATGTAGGAAAAATAAACAAAGAAGGTAAAGCAGAATATATAGAACGAGTTGTAAATGTAACAAAATATCCAAATAAAAAAATTGTAGAATTTAAAAATGACTATGAACTAATAGATAATGGAATAATAACAACCGAAATCTATGAGAAATTAAAAAATAATGATAATATTTACAATCTAACTGTGACAGAATACTTGAGATTAGGAGATATATCATCAAAAGAAAGCTACAATATAAACAAAGCAATACAAACAGGAGTAGTAAAAGAGAACACAATATATGCAGATTATTTTGCAAAAACTTGTGGATTTAAAAACAAAAAAGAATTATTAAAATATACAAAAGCTGTATTTAAACTAGCTGATAAAGAAAAATAGAGATAAATTTTTTAATCATATTTTGTGTTTGAAATAATGAATAATAAACTGAATATATAAATAAGAAATGGTATACCAGCAAAAATGCTAATATACCATTTCTTTTAAGGAGATTTATGATTTATTTATTAACTAGCTCTTTTAAAGCTTTACCAGCTTTGAATGCTGGAGCTTTAGATGCAGGTATTTTTATTTCTTCTTTAGTTTGAGGGTTTCTTCCTTTTCTAGCACTTCTTTTTCTTACATCAAAAGTTCCAAAACCAACTAATTGTACTTTATCATTTGCTTTTAGTGCTTCAGAAACAACAGAAATGAAAGCATTTAAAGATTCTGCTGTAGCTTTCTTTGAATGACCTGTTTTAGCAACCATTGCTTTTATTAAATCTGCTTTATTCATACAAAAAATCCTCCTTTCTCCAAAAATACAATCTTTTGTAATTTGTTATACACAATTTATCAAAAAAAGCCAATAATGTCAATATTTTGCTGACAAAAAGGATGTTTAATGATATAATTATGTCGAGAGAAAAAGAACGGAGTAAATATTATGATTAGAATAGTATTTAGATATCAGGAAAAAAGGGCAATAGCTTATGATTTTAATACAGAGATAGGTGAATGCAATAAAAAAATAAAAGTGAGGTTGATTAGATGGAAGACAAAATCAAAAAGCAAAGTATTGACAGGCTAAATATATCAGTATCTATACTTGAAAGATTAAAACAAATAAATATAAAGATAAAGCAGATGAAGGGACTCTTTATGGAGAAGTAACTGCTTCAGGCTTAGCAGTTATCGGAGCTACTAATAAATGCTATAATGAAAAATGGTGAATTAATTGTAGATATAGAGAATATAGAATTTTCAATTGTAGAATTCCCATAGAAAAAAAATATATAATTACAAATAAACATAAAAACTATTAAAAAGTAAAGTGACATATGATAACATCCTTTCATAGTAAAAATAAACACAAAAGAAAGGATGAAACAAATGGAAAAATTTAAAAACAAAAACCACAACGGCATTACATTAATCGCCCTAATAATAACAATAATTGTAATGCTAATATTGGTGGGAGTAACAATTACAGTAGCACTAAATGGAGGGTTATTTGAAAGTGCAAAGCAAGGTACAACAGAGACCGAAAAACATGCAATTTTAGAAGAAATTATTGCAATGGCAAAATGGAATACCAGTGGAGAATTAGAAGTAGAAGAACTAATATCAAATGTAAAAAGTAAATATCCAGAAGCAAGTTATACAGAGCCAAAACTAGAAGTACCAGGAAAATATGAAACATATGAATATAGAGTATCAAAAGAAGAAATAGAAATATACAAAGAAAAAACAGACAGTTCAAATATATGGGAACAAAGAGGGCTAAAAAGTGACATAGTTTATGATAGGTTATATAGCACAGCAGGTGAGACCGAATATGAACAAAAATTAAATGTAAAAAGTAATGGAGGAATATATATCGAATTAAAAAGCTCTGAGTCCTTTGATTTTACTTCAGAAGAGGTTGACGATTGGATAAATGATGGAATTTTTATAATAGGTGAAAAAACAATAAAAATAGATAATGGAGATAGCAGTTATCTCATCTTTAACATAGAAGATGCTAACACAATAAGAATAGATTCAAATAATGATGCTAATGGAAGAGTTCTAAATTAATTAAAAATATAATATAAACTTTCAAAAAAGTGGTTGTAAAACTGCAAGTTAATTGATATACTTATAATGTGAAAAATATAAGTATATCAATTTTTTTAGGAGGTAATTAAATGGAAGAAGAAAATTTAAATGAATTAAATAATGAAGAAATAAAAAATACAGAAGAAACTGCAGGTGAAGGAATTAAAATTGCAGATGATGTTGTTGCTATAATTGCAGGTAAAGCAGTATCAGAAGTAAGTGGAGTATCTGGAATGGCAGGAGGCTTTGCTGGAGGAATTACAGAAGTTTTAAGTGGAAAGAAAAATTTAACTAAAGGAATAAAAGTTGATGTTAACGAAAATCAAGTAAAAATTGATGTTAATATAATTGTAGAATATGGTGTAAGAATACCAGATGTAGCATTTGAAATTCAAAATAGAGTGAAAAAAGCTGTTGAAACAATGACAGGTTTAAAAGTATTAAGTGTAAATGTACATGTTCAAGGTGTAAATACAACAGAAGAAAAACCAGAACAAGTAGAACCAGAAAATAATGAAGAATAAGGAGAATTAAAAAATGAAACTTTTAGATAGATTTAATTTAGTATTATTTTCAATATTAATATTAGTAATATCATTAATAGTATGCCTATTATCATTTGGATGGATAGCAATGGGACTAGCTTTTGATGGAGTAGAATTTTTAATAACAAATACATTGGCAAATAATATAGCTTTAGGAGTATCAATTGTTTTAATAATTTTAGCAATCAAATCTATATTTTTTAATTCTTTTTCTAAAGAAAAAAATGAAAGCAAAGATGGAATATTATTAGAAAATGATAATGGAAAGCTTTTAGTATCAAAAGATACAATAGAAAGCTTAGCAAATACAGTTGTAAAATCATTTGACAGTGCAGAAAGTGTTATGACAAAAGTAGAAGTTGATAGTGAAAGCCATGTTAAAATATATATAACATTATTTGTTCATCCAGATGCAGTAATAAAAGAGCTATCTAGCAAACTTCAAACTAATGTAAAAGACACTATAAAAAAATCATTAGATTTAGACGTAACAGAAGTAAATATTAGAATTAAAAATATTAGTGTAAAAAAAGAACCAAATATAAAAGAATAAGAGGATATTAAAATGAAAGATATTAAAGATTTTTTTATTAAATACAGAGGAGCAATAATTGGAGGCTTAGTAGCATTAATAGCATTATTATTAAATCTTCACAAAGTACTAATTGTTATTTTAATAATAGTAGCTGGTATACTAATAGGAAATTATGTACAACACAATAAAGAATTTGTAAAAGAAAAACTAAAGTCATATATAGATAAATTATAATTGGAGGAAACAATGAACAGATCACAAGTAAGAGAACTAGCATTTAAACTATTATACCAAATAGAAATACAAAAAGAAGTAAGTAATGAAGATATAGAGCTATTTTTTGAAAATAATCAAATAAATTCAGAAGAAGCTAAAGAATATATAGAAGATGTAATTAATGGAGTTGCTAAAGAATCAACAGATATCATAGAAGAAATATCTAAGAACTTAAAACAAGATTGGAAAGTAGACAGAATTTCAAAAATAAATTTAGCATTATTAAAGCTTGCAATTTATGAGATAAAATATAAAAAATTGCCATATAAAGTAGTAATCAACGAAGTAGTAGAACTTGCAAAAAAATATGGAGAAGAAACATCACATTCATTTATAAATGGAATTTTAGCAAGTGTAGTTAAGGGAGAATTAAATTGAAAATAGAACCAATTACTGTATCTTACTTAAATAAATATATAAAAGACAAAGTAGCAGAGGATGAATACTTAAACAATGTTTATGTTAAGGGTGAAATATCTAATTTTAAACACCACTATACAGGACATATGTATTTTACATTAAAGGATGACAATTCTTTAATAAAATGCATAATGTTTAAAAGTTCCACCGCTACTTTAAATTTTGTTCCAAAAGATGGAATGAAGGTTCTAGTTTTAGGAACAGTATCTGTTTTTGAAAGAGATCGGAATTTATCAGATATATGTAAAAGCAATGAAAGAAGATGGAATAGGAGATTTATATAAGGAATACGAAGAGCTTAAAAGCAAGTTAGAAAAAGAAGGCTTTTTTGATGCAAAACATAAACAAAAGATCCCTTTTATGCCAAAAACAATAGGTGTTCTAACATCAAAAACAGGTTCAGTTATAAAAGATATTATAAATGTATCTACAAGAAGAAATCCGAATGTTCATATAAGATTATTTCCAGTGCCAGTACAGGGAAAAGGAGCGGAATTGGAAATTGCAGATGCAATCAGAATAATGAACGAAAAGAAATTGGCAGATGTTCTAATTTTAGCAAGAGGTGGAGGCTCAATAGAAGATTTATGGCCATTTAATGAAGAAATAACTGCAAGAGCAATATATAATTCAAAAATACCAATAATTTCAGCAGTAGGTCATGAAACAGATTTTACAATAGCGGATTTTGTAGCAGACCTAAGAGCACCAACACCATCTGCAGCAGCTGAACTTGCAGTACCAGATATAGAAGAAATAAAAAGAAAACTAGAAACATATAATCAAAGATATAAAAACTCTTTAAAAAAGAAAATAGAATTTATGAAATTAAGATACCAAAAATGCATGGCATCAAAAGCATTTACAGACCCTACTTCAAAAATAAAAGAACAATATATAAATTTAGATATAATGATTAAGAAATTAGAAACATTAACAACAAATAAAGTAAAAGATTTGAAAACTAAATCTGTGGAACTAATTTCTAAATTAGATACATTAAGTCCACTAAAAACCTTAACAAGAGGTTACTCAATAGCACAAAAACAGGGCAAAACGATAAAAAGTGTAAAAGAAATAAAAAAAGATGATACATTAGACATAAGACTTATAGATGGAGAAGTAAAAACAAAGGTACTTTGAGGTGAAAGATATGGAAAAGAAAAAAAGAATAATAGCAATATGCATTGCAGTGATTTTATTAATTATAACAACCATATTGATAGTAAAGTTAATAAACATTAAAAACAATAAGGAAAGAGAAGTTGCAAATACAAATGAAAACTCAATACAAAGCAATGTTGTAGAAGACAACACAATAGAAAATAATGTAATAGAGAATGATGAAGAAAATGAGATTACTGAAAACACAGTTATAGAGAAAGAAAAAGAACCAGCTGAAAACAATACAAGTGTTGGAGAAGAAGAAATTACAAAAACAGAAATAGAAAAAGAAAAGAGCAATAAAGAAAAAGCAATGGAGATAGTAAAAAAAGACTGGGGAGAGGATGATAATGTTTATTTTTCATCTGATGATTCAGCTAGTACTAATGAAGAATATGTAATATATGTAAGAGAAAGCAAAACAACATGGGAAATATGTAAATATACTGTAAATGTGGAAAAAGGAACTTTTACAAAAGAACAATAAGAGGTAGGCACGCGAATATATTGAAGGAACAAGTTATGTGCCTGTATATAATAATAAAAAGGGAGGCAAAAATGAGCACAGAGAATAAAGAATTAAATTTCGAAGAAACAATGCAAGAATTAGAAAAAATAGTACAAGAACTAGAAAAAGGAGATTTGAATTTAGATGATTCTATAAACAAATTCGAAGAAGGAATGAAACTTTCAAAAAGTGCAAGTGATTACTTAGAAAAAGCAGAAAAGAAAATAACAGTTTTAATAAATAATAATGATAACAATATAGAAGAGCAAGAGTTTTAATAAAGAAAATATTTAGGAGGTAAAAGATGGAAGATATCGAAATCGCAAGACAAGCAAAATTACAAAACATAACAAAGATAGCAGAAAAAATAGGAATAGAAGAAGAATACCTAGAGCAATACGGGAAATATAAAGCAAAAATCTCGAACGACTTATATGAGAAACTTAAAGATAAAAAAGATGGAAAATTAATACTTGTGACATCTATAAACCCAACACCATTAGGAGAAGGAAAAACAACTATATCAATAGGACTAGCAGATGGGTTATCTAGAATAAATAAAAAAGCTATACTTGCGTTAAGAGAACCATCTTTAGGACCAGTTTTTGGAATAAAAGGAGGCGCTACAGGTGGAGGATATGTTCAAGTTGCTCCAATGGAAGAAATAAATCTTCACTTTACAGGAGACATACATGCAATAACTTCAGCCAACAATTTACTTTCTGCATTAATAGATAACCATATTTTCCAAGGAAATGAATTAGGCTTTGATAAAGTAATATGGAAAAGATGCGTAGATTTAAACGATAGAGCATTAAGAAAAGTAGAAATATGCTTGTCAGGAGAAAAAAATGCAGTTCCAAGAGAAGATGGATTTGATATAACAGTTGCATCAGAGATAATGGCTATATTCTGCTTAGCAAAAGACTTAAAAGATTTAAGGACGAGAATAGGAAATATAGTAGTAGGATATAACAAAAAGGGAGAAGAAATAAAAGCAAAAGACTTAAAAGCAGAAGGTGCAATGACAGTACTTCTAAAAGATGCTATAAAGCCAAACTTAGTTCAAACATTAGAAAACACTCCAGCATTAATTCATGGAGGACCATTTGCAAATATTGCACATGGATGTAATAGCGTAATTGCTACAAAAATGGGAATGAAACTTGCTGATTATTGCATTACAGAAGCTGGATTTGGAGCAGACTTAGGAGCAGAAAAGTTCCTGGATATAAAATGTAGAAATCTACCAAAGACACCAAATGCAGTAGTTTGCGTAGCAACAATAAAGGCATTAAAATACCATGGTGGAATGCCAATAGAAAATATAAAAGAAGAATCTATAGAATATCTAGAAAAGGGAATTCATAATTTATTAAAACACGTAGATAATCTAAAACAAGTATTTGGGCTAAATGTAATTGTTGGAATAAATAAATACATAACAGATACAGATAAAGAAATAGAATATTTAAAAAGTAAGCTAGAAGAAAAAGGCGTTAATATAAGCTTAGTTGAAGCTTGGGCAAAAGGTGGAGGAGGAGCAATAGATTTAGCAGAAAAAGTAGTAGATTTGTGCGAAAAACCATCAAGTTTTAAATACTGTTATGAATTAAATGATAGTATAAAAGAAAAAATAGCAAAAATAGCAACAAAAATATATGGGGCAGAGGGAGTAGAATACAGTGAAGAAGCAGAAAAAATAATAAATGATTTAGAAGAAAAAGGCTATGGGAATATGCCAGTATGCATAGCAAAAACACAATACTCATTCTCTGATGATGCTAAAAATTTACAATGCCTAGAGCCATTTAAAATACATGTAAAAGATGTAATATTAAAAACTGGGGCAGAATTTATAGTAATACTTACAGGAAATATATTTACAATGCCTGGACTTCCAAAAGTTCCAGCAGCAGAAAAAATAAATATAGATGACAAGGGAAACATTATTGGTATTTTCTAAAGTGGTGATTGATAAAAACTACAAGCTATGATATTATATAAGTATAAATATTTATATAAAATCCACTTATAACCTAGCTAAGGGGCAGAGCTAGTTTGCACTGAGTAAGGATGTCATAAATTCTTTTAGCAAATAATTTTGTGAAGGTGGTATAAATGAAAAAAATTAAATATTTATTCTTTATAATATCTACACTGGGATTAATAGCAATGCTTGCTATAGAAGATTTGGATTATTTCAGTGAATTTAAATATCTTTATTTATTTAAAATTATTTTCGTAATCATGTTCTTTATAGGAGTAGTGCTAATAATTCCGGAAAAATAAAGGATGTACTAAACTGCCCAGAGTACATCCTTATTTTTTTATTCAATAACAGGTGGTACGAAATTTTCAATAGCATTTCTAAGCTTTGGGTGATGAATTACAAAGTGTATAGAAGGACTAGTATCTTTAGAAACCATTACCCATTGATTTTCACAAATAGAAATTTGTATATTTCTAAAAGTATGGTTAGGATTATTAGTTAATATATAATTCTTATTATTCTTTACATATTCATTTGTTAATTCTAAATGCTCCAAATACTCATCATAATTATAATAAATTCTTTTCTCATAAAAACTATTTGAAAGAGATAAAGTAAGAGGAGATTTATCAAAAGCCTCTTTAGAAATTTTAGAGATTTCATCTTCAAATTTGTTTGTTTTTAATATAGATGAAATTATATTTTTTTGTTCTTGTACTGCAGATTTTATAATTTCAATATCTTCATTAGGAACTTTATTACGTTTTAATATTTTTAGAAGAAGCTCATCAGAAATAGTATGAATTGGAAGTGAAGATAAAATTCTTCTTCTATTTTCTTTATGTTTAGCACTTGAAGACATAAAAGCAGTAAAAGCATTTTTAGATTCTGCTCTATAAATTTCCATAAGTGGAGTAGCCTTTTTTAATAAACAATCTGCCTTTGTTTTGTAATAAGCAACTTCGCTTTTATTATTTATCAAAGAATATTTCCCTTCATTATGGTATCCACTAATACATTCGCCAGTAAGGGCAACTGTGCCAGATACATAGTTGAAATGACAATATGTAGAGTTAGAAACTCCTTTTAAATAATATGGAGAAACCTGACCAGTCATATATATTGGAATCCAACTTTCTAGCCCAAGCATCATTTCGTTAAAAGGCCTATCTAGATTATGAATTATATTTAAATGAAGTCCTTTTTTTAATGTCATAGCAATAGCAAACATCCATTTTTTACCGAATTCAACATCCTGTGCCATATCTTCCATAGGCATATCGCTACACATAAAAACAGGTTCTGTAGATTTAGAAAGTACAGTAGCTTTAAAAAAGTCCAACTCTCCTTTTTTCATTTCTTCTATACCATAATAATTTTTAGAAGCTTGTTTATAAAAAGGAACAAAAGGAACTTTCATCTCATCAAAATGTATAGCTTTAATATATTGATTTAAATCAAATGTATCTAAATTATTTAAAAAGTCATTAATATAATCATGAGTAGGAGCAGAGTTGGTAGAAAGCCATTCCATTAATTTCAAATTGTATTTAGAGGAATCATTTAAATCCTCTAATTCACAGTTTATAAGGATAGAAACAGCCTTTTTATTATCAGGTGAACTATATTTTGCTACGATAAAATTAGATACTGATTCAATAAATTCTTTAGGTTTAGATGGTTTTCTGTTTCCTGTACGAATTCTAGAAATAAAAGAAGAATCATATCCAATAGAACGAGATAAATCTGCAATATTAATATTCAATGTAGAAACAAGTTCACTAAAATTCTTGCTCAATTGTTCAAAATCAATAACAATATCACTAAGAGTACTTGCTAAAGCATTGTAAATTTCTTCTTTAGGAAAATTTACTTTTTTATCAATACTTATTTTGTACAAGCCATTAGATAAATTCTCTAATTGTTTACTTTTTATATTTGGAGTTCTTTCTCCATTACGGTAACGACTAATAACAGCAGAAGATAATCCAGATGCATTTGCTAGTTCTTGAGAAGAACATTCAAGCTGTTCTATATAATTATTTAATTTATCACAAAAAGTCATAATAGCCTCCTAATTGTCACTTTTTTTCAAATTATAGCATACCACAAAAAAACTAAAAAAACAATTACCAAATTGTCACGGAAAAATTGGTAAAAATTATAGAATAAAAGCTTTAATATGATAATATATGAATACAAATATAATGGGAAAGGAGTAAAAGAATGAGAAAAGTTAAAATCTTATCAATTCTATTGATAATTTGTTTATTAGCTAGTATACTATTCTCGATAGCAGTAAACAAAGTATATGCAGAAAGCAAAAATGAAGTAACATTAAATTTTGAAGGTGGAATTATTCATGATGGTTATGTAGAATATAGTAAAATAGGAAAATTACAATTATTTAAAGGTGATGAATTAGTCGTTAATATTTCAAATAATATGATAATTGATTTGAACGAAGCTGATTACGAATTTGTAATACAAGAAATCCCAGCAGAAGATACTGGAAGTGTGGTAGGACCTGCACCAGTAAAATTAAATATTAA
>CAKPJR010000036.1 GCA_934162925.1 uncultured Clostridia bacterium
ATTAGCTACAATATTTCCTGTTAATATAATATCATATCTTTTATTTTTTATATAGTTATTATAATTATTATCATTGACCTTTATAATACTTATTCTAATTCCTATTTCTTGTAATTGTTTTTTTATTTCTTCTGCTAATAAAACTCTTCTCTTATTACTTTCATTTACTATAAGAGTAAATTCTAACTTATTATTCTTTTTCTTCCAACAGTTATTTATATAATTCCATCCATTATCTCTTAAGATTTGTTTTGCTTTGTTTATATCATATTCATAAATTACTTCTTGATTATATAGATAATTTCCATAATCCAATGGAAAATTACTAATTATATATTTATTATTATACACATTATAATTTATAGACTTCTTATCAATTGCATAGTTTATAGCTTTTCTAATTTCTTTATCCGATAATATTTTATTTTCATTATTTAAACACATATATTCATATTCTCTATTAGCTGCTTGCTTTGCATTATACCCCATTGTTCCAATATACTCTGCATATTCCGTATTATCTGTTATCATATAATCTATTTCGTCTTTAGTAAGTGCATTATATAAGTCCTTTACAGACTCCTTTAATATTACTCTAATCTTTTTTATTTTGGAATCTTTGTTTCCATTTTCTATTAATACAATCGTGCTTTCTTCTATATTGTCTATTTTATATTTACCTGTTCCTATTGGCATTTTACTTTTACTATTTAAAGTTCCTTCTTCATAACTATGGCTTGCCAATATAGGAAAACACATTTTATATTCAAAAAATGGTGTTTCTTCTGTTAATATTATTTTTACTGTATATTTATCTATTTGTTCTACGATCTTTATTTTGCTTACATTATCTTTATATATTGAATTTATTTTACTATCTTGCAAATTTTTTATTGTAAATATAACATCTTGTGCAGTAAATTGTGTCCCATCATGCCAGTAAATATCATCTTTAAGTTTTACAATATAAGTTGTCGAATTTATTTTTGAAAATTCTTCCGCTAACAAGTTTTCTATTTTATAATCATAAGATATATCTAATAGTGATTGAAATATTAATTTATCTATATATTGTACATCTCTATTCTTGCTTGTTAAAGGATTAATAGTATCAAATCCCGTTATTCCTATATTTATTTCTCCTTCAATATTTAATTCTGTTTTGCTATTCTTGATTTCAATGGGAGTTTTTTTTGAATCCTTATATAAAACATATATTGATATTCCTACTAAGACAATAACTACTATAAAAAAGATATACCTAAATACACTAGTTTTCAAGCTGTCCCTCCTGTTTTTATATTGAACAAAGCGACTTGGGGTCGCCCTTTGTTCTCGCCGATTTGAGTTTCCGAATGAAACGAGGAAATCTCAAAGGCAATAGCGATTATAGCTTTTTTATATAGTAGGAAATGAGAAATTTCCTACTATATAATAAGGAGACTAATAAGCTTAGCCCCCTTTTATATATTTAATTAACTATTTTCTGGATTCTATTATTAATTTCATTCCCGTTCTGTTTTCTCCTTCTACCTCCACTTCTGCAAATGCCGGTATGCATACTAAATCTACTCCTGCTGGTGCCACAAAACCTCTTGCTATTGCTACCGCTTTTACAGCTTGATTAAGTGCGCCTGCACCAATTGCTTGCATTTCTGCTTTGTTGCTCTCCTTTACTAATCCTGCAATTGCTCCTGCTACTGAATTTGGGTTTGATTTTGATGAAATTTTTAAAACTTCCATTTTTTGCCTCCTAAAATTTTTTTCGTAACTCTATCTTTTGTTTCGTTTGTTACTATAATATTTATAATATATTTTACTAATATTGTCTATGATTTTTTGGTAAAAAAAGGAAGTTTCGGTCGCGTAATTCAAGTGTATTTCGGCAAATATTATAATTTTATTCTACTAAATTTTTCTACTCGACAACTTTCGCTATTTAATTTTAAAATACATCCATTGCATATTACTTCTTTGTCATCACTTACTTTATATCTCTCTGGAAGTGTTGTAACAAATCTTTTTACAGACGCCCCCACATCCATTCCTATTACAGACTTTTTTGGTCCTGACATTCCTATATCTGTAATATATGCAGTTCCTTTTTCTAGTATTGTTTCATCAGCAGTTGCAACATGTGTATGTGTTCCAAAAACACAAGTAACTTTACCATCCAAATAATAACCCATTGCAATTTTTTCTGCTGTTGCTTCTGCATGAAAATCTACAATTATGGCATCTGCTTTATCTTTTATTTTGTTTACAATGTCATCTGCTACAAGAAATGGATTTTCTGATAGCACGTTCATGCTTGCTCTTCCTATTAAATTTATAACTGCAATTTTTTTATTTAAACAATTATAAATTCCATATTCATTTCCTACTACTCCTTTAGGATAGTTTGCTGGTCTTAATAAATTCTGATTATCTATTATGTTAAAAATTTCTTTTTTACCCCATGTGTGATTTCCCATTGTTATTACATTTACCCCTGCCAAAACTAAGTCTTTATATATTTTTGCTGTTATTCCCATACCTCCAGCACTATTTTCTCCATTTGCTATTACAAAATCTATATTGTTCTTTTTTATCACATTTGGCAATATTTCTTTAACTCTTTTTACTGAACTTTCTCCTATTATATCTCCTAAAATTAAAATGTTCATTTGACACATCCCTCCTTGTTTTATTATTATATATTCTTTTATGTTTTTTTACAACTTAAAGTTTCCTTTACATTATGTAAATATTGTGTTATAATAATTTAGCATTAAGTAATATCTTAATGACTTTATTATTGAAAGGGGCCATTCTTATGACCTTACGGGAGTTAATACCTCTTCTTAAATTATATGTTTCCTATCCACAAGAGCTAGGAAATATAGAACTTAAGAATCTAGATGACTTTTGTCGTTATCCACTTGTGTCATATTTTTCTAGTGCAGATTTTGCACATGATATGCACACAGCTAAAATTTGCTGGGATAATAACTCTTATGATGGAGTAGCGTTTTACTTTCTCTTTCACAGAGATAAAAATAGGAATTTTTCTATGGAACTCGTTGCTCAAACGCCTTAACTTTCAGTAAAAACCTTATATTTGGAAGAAGTCAATAATAACATAATTGTTCTTATTGACTTCTTTCAAAATTTTATTATGTTAAATAGTAGCATTAGGTATCTTTCTCCTTATAAATCTCCTAAAACTAACATTCTTTTATACTTACATATCCTGTATTTTCAATAATTTTCTGTCCTTTTTCTGACAAAACAAATTCTTTTATTTTCTCAATATTTTTATTTGTATTATCTTTACGATAAATCATATAAAAATTATCTACAATTGGATATGTATCGTTTCTTATATTTTCTATACTAGGTTCAATCCCATTTAAAGAAAGCATTTTTATATTTCCATCGTTCACAATGCTTTCTACATAATACCTAAATGAATAACCTATTTTTCTACCAATAAATGTTTGTAAACTTTTTACCATCTCTGTTCCATTCATAAAAGAAAGCATTGCTGTTTGACTTCCGCTTCCTTCAGCTCTTTGCAAAGCAATAATTGGCTTATCTTCTCCACCAACTTGATTCCAATTAACAATTTTTCCTGTATAAATATTTTTAATTTGTTCTAAACTTAAATTATTTACTATGTTATTTTTATTTACAATAAATACAAATGCTTCTTTTCCAATTGGTATTAGTTCTAGTTCTACATTTTTGCTTTCTGCATATTCTAATTGTTTTTTAGAAGGCTTTGCACAAAAAATAATATCAGTTTTTCCATCAATTACTTTTTGATATGCAACTGTTGTTCCTGTTTTTTGAATTTTGCTATCTGCTAAAAAGTTTTTTCCATCATATTTTACACTTTCTTTTGGATAAAGAGCTTCAACATATGATGCATAAATTGGGTACAATGCAGTAGCACCATCAATTTTGGGAATGTCATCTACTATTTTTTCATTAGGAGTCTCGTGTATAATTAATGAATCTTCTCTAAAAGGTAAATAAGATTCTATGTCAATAGACTTTTCTTGCATTCCTTTACCATAATTATTAATATAATTTTTTGTAATTAAATTATAAAAACTATAATTAAATAATATAAATCCTATAACTATTAAAAATATTATTACTATTTGTTTTATTAATTTTTTATTATTCATTTCTTTACTCCTCGTTTGAAATATATGCTGTAATAGATAGATTTCTACTTAAATCTATTGTATATTTTACTAATATTCCTGTTGTTATTATTCCTATTAAACATACTACTGTAACAATAATATAAAATATTTTATCTTTCATAAATTACCTCCTACATATTAACTACTGCTTTAGATAGTACATACATTAACCTAATGTAAAAAATTACAATTAATATAAAAATTATGCCAAAAATAATTGTTTTAATAATTAAAGATTTTTTTATAGTATCATTATCTTTTTTTGCTTTAATAATTATCACAATATTTCTAATACATAAAACAAAAAAAATAATTGGTATTGACAAAGGAATCATTAATTCCATCTTCATTTTCCCCCTTTCATTTAATATTAATTTATTATAAAGCAAAAGGAGTACTCTTCAATGAATATTTCTATTGAAAGTACTCCTTTGTAATATTTTTTAATTATTACTTTGCATAATCAATTGCTCTTGTTTCTCTAATTACATTAACTTTTATTTGTCCTGGATATTCCATTTCTGATTCTACTTTTTCTGCAACTTCTCTTGCCATTATAACCATTTGGCTATCTGAAACCTTTTCTGGTTTCACTATTAGTCTTATCTCTCGTCCTGCTTGTATCGCAAATGATTTGTCTACTCCTTCAAAAGAATCTGCTATTTCTTCTAGTTTTTCTAGTCTTTTAATATATGTCTCTAAAGTTTCTCTTCTTGCTCCTGGTCTTGATGCTGATATTGCATCTGCTGCTTGAATTAATACTGCTTCTATTGTTTTTGGCTCAACGTCTCCATGATGAGCTTCAACAGCATTTATTATTATGTCATTTTCTTTATATTTTTTTAGTACATCAACACCTATTTCTACGTGTGTTCCCTCCATATCGTGATCTAGTGCTTTTCCTATGTCATGCAAAAGACCTGCACGTCTAGCAATTTTTGGATCCAATCCTAATTCTTCTGCCATTATTCTTGCTAGATTAGATACTTCTATAGAATGATTTAAAACATTTTGTCCATAACTTGTTCTGTATTTTAGTTTTCCTATTAGTTTTACTAAATCTGGATGTAATCCATGAACACCAGTTTCTAATACTGCTCTCTCGCCTTCTTGTTTTATTATTGCTTCAACTTCTTCTTTAGCTTTTTCAACCATTTCTTCAATTTTAGCAGGATGAATTCTTCCATCTTCTATTAGTTTTTCTAATGCTATTTTTGCTACTTCTCTTCTTAATGGATCAAATCCTGACAAAATAACTGCTTCTGGTGTATCATCTATTATTAAGTCAATTCCTGTTAGAGTTTCTAGAGTTTTTATATTTCTTCCTTCTCTTCCTATTATTCTTCCCTTCATATCATCATTTGGAAGTGCTACAACAGATACTGTTGTTTCTGAAGTATGATCAGCTGCACATTTTTGTATAGCATAACCTACAATCTCTCTTGCATTTTTAGCTGCATCTTCCTTAGCTTTGCTTTCTGCTTCTCTAATAAGTGCTGCCTTTTCGTCTGAAAGTTTTCTATCTAATTGTTCTAATAGCATAACTTTCGCCTCTTCCTTTGACATTCTAGAGATTTTTTCTAACTTAGCTGTTTGTTCTTCTTTAATTTCTTCTATTCTTTTTGCTTCCTCATCATTTTCTCTAATCTGTCTTTCTAAGTCTCTTTCTTTACGTTCAAAATTTTCTGATCTTCTTTCTAGGTTTTCCTCTTTTTGTATTATTCTTTTTTCTTGTAGAGTAACTTCACTTCTTCTTTCTTTAATCTCTTCATCTAATTCATTTCTAGTTTTCATTATTTCTTCTTTTGCTTTTAAAATTTCTTCTTTTTTCGCATTTTCAGCTTCTTTCCTTGCATTTGAAAGAATTCTTTCTGCTTCGCTTTCTGCTCCTTTAATTTTAGACTCAGCTGTTTTTTTTCTTAAATACATTCCTAATGGTAAACATACAGCTGCTGAGATAAGAAAGGTGATTACCGCTATTAATGTTGGATTCATAAATAATGCACCTCTTTCTTCTATTTAATTTTCAATGTTCAGATTAATATATATACTTTTATTTGAATATATTTTAACTTTCTGTACTATTATATTTTACATTGAATATTAAAAACTGTCAAGGTATAAGAAAAGGAATTCAAATAATTTTGAATTCCTTTTTTCTTTATAATATTCAATTGTTCTATAATAATATCGGCTGTATTTGCTCTCTATCTAAAGCTTTTAAAATAGTATTTAAAATATATTTCGGATCAAATACAAGTGAGCGAGGCTTAGTAATTGGATTATCTTGCCTAAATGGAATAAAATATATATGTTTTCGGTTTAATAATTTTCCTATGTTTTCAGCACTTCCGTGAAAGAGCATCATTTGTTGCTATTCCTAGTACCAGCGGATTTTCGTTTCTTAAATGTGATCTTACCGCTACTAGCACTGGGGTATTAGTTATTCCATTTGCTAATTTTCCTATTGTATTCCCGGGAACATGGTGCAACTACCATAACATCTGTCATTTCTTTAGGTCCTATAGGTTCTGCTTCTTCTATTGTATGAATAATTTTTTTACCAGTAATTTTCTCTATCTTTTTTATAAATTTTTCTGCCTCTCCAAATCTAGTACTTACATTATAACCATAAAAAGACATTATAGGTATAACTTCAGCACCTTCTTGAGTTAATTTTGAAATTTGTTCTATTGTCTTTTCAAATGTACAAAAAGACCCTGTTAAAGCAAAGCCTATTTTTTTCCCTTCAAGTAACATTATTTTTGTTCCCCCTTCTTATGTAGATAGTATATATTATGTTTTTATGTATACAAGGGTGATATTTTTATTGGCAGAAACTTTTAGGACGGGCTTTTTTTCCTCTTAAAAAAAAAGTCCGTCCTAAAAGTTTCTAGTTTTCAAAGTTTTTAATTGAAGTTATTATTACTTAATGCTGGATAATTTATTTTTATATCTGTATTAAAGAATGTTTGGAATGGTTTGTGATTATTAAATACTTCTTGTCCTTTCAAAAAATATGTATAGTATTTTGATTTCTTTTCATTTCCAGTTTCTCCTATAATTATAGGATCATCCCAAGTGCAATCTACTCCATACCAATTATCTAATAATTTTATATAATTCCAAGCATGATTTTCTGTTTTTTCCTCTGTTGTGGCTTCTCCTTGAATTATTATGCAATCTATGTTTAATTTATCTACTAAATATTTAAATGCTTTTGCATAACCTCCACAAGTTACTTCTCTATCTACAAAAGCTCCATATATACTATTTCTATTTGCTTTATTTAAGGTCTCATCATATTCTATATTCTCAATTATCCAATCATGAATATATAAGATTTTGTCATAATCTGTTTCCATATTTTCTATATTTGCTTGTATCTCATTTACTATGTTATCAATTTTCATTTGTGCTATTTTTATATCCTCTTCATTAGAAAAATCATCACTTAAATAGTTCTGATATTGATCATCTTTTTTTAAATATATATTATACTTACCTGATGAATAGCTTTCATAGTATAATACCAATTTTGACATATCTATATAATATATATCCGGATTATCGTATTCAAATGCATTTATCGCTGCTGAAAAAATTGCCTCTATATTTTCTTTCTCTAAAATGTTCTTAATTTTTTCTGGTAAATTTATTATTTCTGTTCCATTTTTTAAATTTTCTTTTTGCCTTTCTAAGCTTTCATATATCAATTTTGAGTAATTATCCAATTGATTATAATAAAACTTATTACTATCTATTCTAGTAGTATCTTCATTGTTAATTGTTCGCGTTGGTGCTGGATTCATTTCTAATATTACTGGCTGCGTTTTCTCTTTATTATTTGTATCTAATTTAATCTCTTTTTGATTTTGGCTTATGTCTATAAATTCACTAGTAGGCTTTAGGCTTTCATAGTCTTGATATATATATGAAAAAAGTAAAATAAACAAAATAATAAATAGTATTGTTAATACCCATGATGTAAATTTTATTATTTTAGAATCTCCCATTTTATTCCTCCTAGTCATTGGTTTTAAGGAAAATTAATATTCCTTCTTTTATATTCACTTTTGCTGATTGTGCAATTTGTTCATTGCTTACGCCTATACTTTCTCCAATTTTCATGGTTGCATTCTGCAAAGAATATTTAAAGCCTTGCAATGTAATCCCTGTTGCTACAGTTGTAATGGGTATTAAGGATACATACTTATATCTATTATCTTTCTCTATAATTGTAGTTTTATCAATTAGACTTATATAGTTATTTTCATTAATAATTTTACAATTTACGTCATTGTCTAATGCTTCTTTTAAAATATTGATATTTGCTAAAGTGTGATCTAGTCTAGTTCCTATTGCTCCCACTATTGTTATGTCATTACTATTTAAATCTATTGCTAATTTTAATGCCATATGTGTATCTGTATAGTCTTTTTCTGGATTTAAACTTATTATTTTTATGTCACTAGCTTTTTTATAGTTTTCCAAAATATTTTTATTTATAGAATCAAAATCGCCTATAATGTAATTAGGTTTTATATTGCATTTGTATAAGACCTCTAGTCCTTTATCACAAGCAATTACATTATTAAACTCATTTTTTTTCATTACTTCTTTAAAAAATTTTTCATTTATGTTTCCACCTGAAATAATTATAGTATTCAACATTTTAATACTTCCCTTCATTTATATTATATATTAGAAATTTGTCAAAAACAATGATTTTTTGAATGCTATAGTGTATAATATAAACAATATAAGTAGATTAGAGGTATAGTATGAAAAAATTTATATTAAAGCTTATTCTTTGGTTTTTTATATTATTGTTTGTTTTATTCTCTATTGTTTTAGGATTAGGATACTTAAAATATAAAAATGCAATAGGAAACCTTAGCCTAGAAAATGCTATATCAGAAATAAGGGCTTCCAAAAATTATACTGATATAAAGAATATTTCTGATGACTATAAAAAAGCTGTGGTGGCTATTGAAGACCATAGATTTTACTCTCATAAAGGAGTTGATTTTATTTCTATAATCCGTTCAACATATGTAAATTTTTCTAGAAAATCTCTTGATTATGGAGCAAGTACCATTACTCAACAAGTTGCACGAAATATTTATTTTACTCAAGAGAAATCTCCTATTAGAAAAATTGCAGAAATTTTTGTAGCATTTGATTTAGAAAAAAACTACTCTAAAGATGAAATTTTAGAATTATATTTAAATATTATATATTTTGGAAATGGATATTATGGTATAAATGCGGCTTCTTATGGTTATTTCGATAAATCTCCCAAAGATTTAACTTTTTATGAAGCCACTTATTTAGCTGGTCTTCCAAATGCTCCTAGTATTTACTCCGAAGATAAAAAATTAGGTGAAGAGCGAAGATTGCAAGTTGTCCAAGCTGTAGAAAAATACGAAAAATGAGAAATAAATGGAACAACCCCCTTTTGTTTAAATTAACAAAAGGGGGTTGTTCCATTTATTTCAATTTTCTATTTATTTATTACTTCCATTGTTTCTTCTGCTATTTCTAGTTCTTCGTTTGTTGGTATTACATACATTGGTATTCTAGATGTTGGTTTGCTTATTATTCCTTCATATTGTTCATTATCATTATGTGATGAATCAAATTCTATTCCTAATTTCTCTAATCCTTCTACACATCTATTTACAACATCTGGATTATGTTCTCCTATTCCACCTTCAAATATTATTGCATCTACATGTCCTAATATTGCCATATATGCACCAATATATTTTTTTACTCTATGTGCAAACATTTTTAATGCAAGTTCTGCTCTTTCATTTCCTTGTTTGCTTAATTCTTTTAAGTCTCTTACATCCCCTGTTATTCCTGTTATTCCTAATAATCCTGATTTTTTATTTAGTATTGTCATCATTTCATCTATGCTTAAATTTTCTTTTTTCATTACAAATTCTAATATTGCTGGATCTAAATCTCCTGAACGTGTTCCCATTATTAATCCCTCTAATGGTGTTAATCCCATTGTAGTTTCAACACATTTTCCATTTTTTACAGCGGCTATACTAGATCCATTTCCTAAATGGCAAGAAATTATGTTTATATCTTCTTTATTTTTTCCTAATACTTTTGCTGCTTCTTTTGTTATGAATTTGTGTGATGTACCATGAGCACCATATCTTTTTATTGCATATTTCTCATAATATTCATATGGAATTGCATATAG
>CAKPJR010000037.1 GCA_934162925.1 uncultured Clostridia bacterium
TAACTAATCATATTTAAGTTAGCAAGTCTACCAACAATAAAGCTAATTGGTATTCTATACTGTTTAGAAATATTAAAAATATTTTCTTCTGAATAATCTTTCTCAATTTTCTTCCATACGTTTTTCGGAATCATAGTCTCTAATGCAAAGTTATCAGCTCTATTTTCTTGTTCATCACTACCCTCAAATATAACCTTTTTTTGGGCCTCATTATAATCACTTTTGCAATGTCCTAATTCATGAAACAATTCGAAAAAAAACGAATCTTTTGCTTGGTAATTTTTTGTAGTATAAATTGTAGGTTTCTTACCTCTTAATTTAAAGCAGCCTCTTACCTTTGTACCAGCTAGCGCTTTTTCTTCACAAAAATAAATTCCATACTTATTTAATATTTTTTGTATTTCTGCTGGATCATAATTATTAACCATATATGCATACTCTTTTATCTCTTCAATTAATTTATTGAAATTTGAGCTTGTATATCCATTTACTTCTTGATTCTCTGTAATTCTGTCGCAATGAGCTATCCATAATGTAAGTTTAGCAAAATCTTCTCCTGTTTTTTTAAACAAAGTTTTATTTTCAAGTTCAGGAATTACATTAAAGTCTTTTATTCTCATAAAATCTAATAAATCTATACATGTTTGAATAATATTGGTCTCATCTTTAAATTTAAGCCATTCTTTCTTTTTTAATTCATTTACGCAATATTCTTCCTTTATCTTTTTACTAAGTTCTTCCTTAGTTCCATATTTTTGTAGCAAATTCTCTTCTATTTTTTTTCTATTTTCTATTGCAATAATAAAGCTAGAGCTAATTCCTGTAAGTCTTTCAATATTTCCTGCCATTTCAATAGTAATCCCTGTTTTACCATTTAAAATTTCATTCATATGTTTTTGAGTAACGCCCATCCTTGTTGCAAATTCACTTTGTGAAATATCTCTAGCTTCCAAGTAGTCTTTTAAATAATCTCCAAAACAAACCATAATTACACCTCCTTAACCATCTCCATAGTGTTTATCATCAATCTCCACAAAACGTAATTGCTACATCGCTATGAATGAGTTCTTTCAAATTAGTAGCTTCAATCATTGCTAATTCAATCATTTCTATAGATTTTTCTTCTCTTACTAGATGCTTTTGTATTATCTTCTTTTTATAATCTTTAATATATTTTTTAGTCTTAATAATATACAAATCTTTCTCCTTTATTATAACCCTTAATGTAATAATATGTCAACAATTATAAATTAAAAGAGCTATTGATAAATAGCCCTAACTTATTTAATATAATAATATTATTTTATGGTAGTGTCAAGAAAATTCGTTCGCCTATTTTCGACATTGTAATAATTGTGTTAACATTTCCTGTTACTTTTGATATTAAAAACGCTATAGTAAATTTTTATCAGTTCTTTATCATAATAAATTTTTGTTGTATAAAATTCAACAAATATTTAATTACATCTTTATTAAATAAAAACACATATATTATTGTTATTAGTATTCCAATAATATTTATATACATATTGTTAATATAATATATAACTATTACTATAGTAAATATTATTATGCTTCTTATTATTAGTCCATTTTCATACTTTATATTAACGTATTTTTTTAAATCATAATGTCGATATATTGCCATTATCAAATATGATAACATAGTTGATATAGCCGCTGCATATAATCCTATAAATTTTATAAATATTAAGTTTATTGCAATATTTAATACTGCAGCCATAATAGACGTTGCAGCTACTTGCTTTGTTAATTTTTTTGCTATATATATACCGCTATATACAATTACTGCACCATTAAATATTGTACTTAACATTAAAATTGGAATATATAAGTATGCTTCTTTGTACTGTTCATTTATTAATATCTTAAATACTAAAGGCATAAATGCAATAATCATTAATACAAAAGAGAGAAATATTTTTAATATTCTATTCATTGCATTAGAAAAAAACTGATCTCTATCATCATCATCTATATGTAACGATGCTGACTCTGTCCATGATAAATTAAAAATATTTAACAGCGAAGATACAATAGAAGAAAATTTATTTGATACTGCATAGATTCCATTTGCAGATACTCCTAAAATGTAAGATATAATTGTCCTATCCGAAGCAGTAACTATCCACCATGATATACTGTTTGGTACTAATGGCCATGAATATTTTAACGATTTCTTTATAAAAGATTTGTTATACAATTTATCATTAATATATTTATATATTTTCAACTTAATAAATACATAAATAAATGCAACAAAGTTTGCCATTATTGATGATATTAGCATTCCTTTAGCACCGCTCTTTACCATAATTATCAATATTACATTAAAAATTACTGTTGTTGCTCCTGCAAGAAAACTTCCTATAGAATACGTTTTATTATCTCCAAGTCCTCTTGATACCTGTAACATAAGATTACTAAATATTGTCACTAGTATATTAAATAGAATATACCAATTATATTGTATACTAATGAATTTATTCAGCACACAATATACTACTGTAAACAATATGGAAAAACTTATCATACAATATAATATATTAGTTATTATTTTTGATATTTCTTCTTTATTAGTTCTATTATCTACTAAAAATCTAAAAGCTGCCATTTCCAACTGTACTGTGATAACTGGAACTAATAAACTAACATATGTAATAATTAAATCTACAATACCATAATCAGATTTAGTTAAATATGCTGTATACAATGGTAATAGTAAAAAAGATATTAATTGTGTACATGCTTTTCCCAAAAATATAATAACTGTGTTTTTTACTAATTCTTTACTTTTATTCATACATCTTCTCACTTACTAAGAATATTATTTGGTGACATTAGTAGTTTTAGAATTATCAATAAAATTACTCTCTTATTCCAAATTTTCTTTTAAATTATTAATAATAATTTCTTTTTGTCTTTTCTTAAGTTTTTGATTATAATCTACATCTTTTATTTCCAATAGCTTTTCTACTATTTTTTCGGGCTTCTCGTCAATGTCAAAGCATCTATCTTTCAGTCTCAAATCTTCAAAAAATGTTTTAACTTTATCATCCCATACTATAGCAACTGTTGGTATTTCAAGGGAATATGCAACTATATGGCTATGTAATCTAAATGAAATTAATGACTTATATTTAGAAATTATTTTTACTAATTCTTCTGGTCTATTTGGCCTTGATGCTATATATACTTTTTTATCATATTTATTATTTTTTATGTCTTTTAAACATCTACAAGCTAGTCTATAATCCTCTAGTGCTCCATTACAAAAGAATTGCCATTTTTGCCCTTGAGTTTCTAATTGTTTGATAACCCCTTTCCAAAATTTTATAACCTCTTCATCTGATACATTCAATAATTTCATTATTCCTAACCCTATAACTTGACTATTTTCTTTTCTTGATATTCTATATGTTTCATCAGTATAAATTGCTGGATCATATGTTTTTTTAATTATACTACTACGTTCTTCACTTATATATTCTTTTTTAAGCTTTTCAATATCATCTCTTGATGATATTGCTATAATATTTGGATTTTTCAATGCCACTTTGATTTTCTGTTTCAATATCTTACTTTTAAATTTTCCAACTCCACACGCATTAATAATTATTTTTGTCTTGTTTTCTGACAAATATTTTATATAGTCACATATTTGAAATGTAAAATATGGCATAATCAAATGGCCTCCTGCAAATATCGCTATATCATACTTTTTTTTACATATTTTCTTTATTTTCATTTTTCTTTTTAAATCTTGCAATTTATATGTTAAATATTCACTTTTATACAAGATTTTTCTCAAATATAATTTTATCTTTTTGTATTCTGTAATTGTTGTTTCAATCAAAAATCCGTCCCTACAAGATATATCAGCCTTATCAATTAGTAAATTCTTTTCTTTGTACGTTTCTTCTATTAATTTCTTTACATTTTGACATATGATTCCATCACCTAAATTTGATGAATACCATTCTCCAATTATTAAAATATTCAAAATTTTTCTCCCTCTAAAAAAAAGTTTTATATGGAATATATAATGTATCTATTTGTATATTCGTTATAAAAAAACATAATAATAATATATAGATAATTGTTTTTATTAATACTCTCTGATTTGATTTTTCAGTATTATGTACTACATTAGGTATTAAAAACAATAATGAATAAGAATAATACATTGTTAATCTTGCGATATTACCTTGGACACTTGCAAGAGATTGAATCAAAATAGCAATCATTAACATGTTAAACCATATATCATTATTTTTGTCAAATTCTGCATTTTTATTTCTAATTAATGTAAAAAATATAAATATTCCAAATAATAACACTAGCATAATATAACCACCTGCAGTTTTTGACACATCATATGTACTATATATATATTTAGTTATAAGCATTAGAATTTGTCCTTTTACAATGTATAAAAGTATAAATGTTACTAAAAATATAGCAATTGATTTTATTGTTATTTTATTTTTCGTTATCCAATATGCCGGAATAAATATAATTGCTGTTTTATGAAATGTACTTGCAATTATTATTGTAATTATAAATTTAAATAATTTTCGTTCTTGAATATATTTCAAGCTCATCAATACAATAGAAAATGCTATAGCTTGTCTCAGTCCAGAAAATTGGAATATATAAAATTGAAAAGTAATAAATATAAATACACTAAAAAAATAATTTTTGGAAAACCTCTTTATTGAAAAATACACTCCACTTAATGTAATAATTGCCACAACAAATAAAAAGAAATTTTCATTTCCAAAAATACTTATAATTTTATTTAATAAAATATACCCTTTTTCTAGTTTTAAAATAAATAAATTATTCCATTTAGCTTGTTTTATTATATTAAAATATGGAATATAATTTTTTAAGTCTGTCCCTATTGTAATATCTCTTAATCCGAGAAATAACAACATTTCTATAAAAGCAACAATTAAAAACACATTTTCTCTATTTTTTATATTTAATACCTTTTCTATAAAAATATATGTAAAAATTATTAATATTAAAAGCAGCAAATAATAGTTCATTTTTATTTTTCCTTTCTATTTTACAAAACCAATGTTACATTTTCTTAATTCCTGTAAATCACACTCTCCTCTTATTTTTCGAATAATTCTTTTTATAACCATGTCCTCTCCTTTTATATGTTTATAACCTATAAATTCTTTCTATTTGGTTAATTAATTTTTCTATTTTATAATTATTAATTTCTGTTTTGTTAATATCAATAACTCTATTATGTGTTTTAATGCTTAATATTTTTTCTGCCCAAGCTGATTCATCGCTTAAATTTAATCTAGTTACATTTCTAGTAACTATAGCCTCTTCAACTATATTTTCACTCACTATACAACTTATTCCTGTGCATTGTGCTTCTATTAATGCAATTCCAAGCCCCTCATAAATTGACGGAAATACAAATATATCCATTGCCATTAAATATTCATTACAATTACTTTTTATTCCTAAAAACTTAACATTATCTTTTAGTCCTTTTTCAACTATCATTTTTTCTAATTCTTCTTTTAATTCTCCGTCTCCAATTAACCATAGTTGCGCATCTTTTTTTACATTCACTACTTTTTCAAAGACTTCAATTAAAAACTTATGATTTTTAGATTTATCAAATCTTCCTATATGTCCTAAAATTAATTCATCATAATTGATTTTATATTCTTCTCTTATTTTATTTCTTATGTTATTATTAAATAAAAACTTTTTAGTATCTATTGCATTGTAAACCACCTCAAAATTTTGTTTTTTTCCATATAAAAATATTCCCGCCTTTTTACTACAAGCTAATTTAACAGTTGCTAATGAATTTATCATCACCTTAAATATAGTATTTAACATGCCATGTGATGTTGTATGCGTTGCATGACAATGTACTATTCTTTCCTCGATTTTAGCCATTTTAGCAACAAACAAATCAATCCAAACAATTGAAGAACATGTATGTCTATGAACAATATACTTAGGATTTTTTTTTAAGATTTTATATAAGTCCTTGCAATGCTTTATTATATTTTTTCCCATAGGTTCTATTCTATAAATCTTTCCACCTAATTTTTTAATTTCGTCCTCATAGTACCCTCTATTATTTGAATGAACAACAAAATCAAATTGAACTTTTTTTCTGTCTATCTCCCTATATATATTCATTATAAAAGTTTCTTGTCCGCCCATGTCCATAGTTCCAACTATATGTAATACTCTTTTCATTTTATTCTCCCAATTTTATGTATATTTCTTGTAGTTTTCTAGCAGTCCTTTTTATATCATATTCTTCTAACTTTTTTTCGTCAATTTTTCTTTTTCTTGTATTAATTATGTGCTTACACCATTCACTTGGTAATTCTTTTAGACTTATCCATTCTATATTTCCAGAAATATCTGTATTTTTATCTATTGTATCAGATGCTAAAATTTTCAATCCGGAAGCTTGTGCTTCAATTAATGCAATACTTATTCCTTCATATAGAGAAGGAAAAATCATATAGTCCATTGCACTATATATTGAATCTGTATCCTGTCTTAAACCTAAAAATTTAATTTTACTTTTAAGATTCTCTTGACTTACTAAATTTTCTAATTTTTCTTTTTCTTCTCCTTCTCCCACCATAATAAGTAATGAATTAGGATTATTTATTTCATATTCTTTATATATTTTTACCAAAAATTCTTGATTTTTAACTCTAGAAAATCTTCCAACATGCCCAATTATCATTATTTTATCATCTATACCAAGTTTTTTCCTTATTTCTTTTCTTTTTTCCTCAGAAAATTTAAATCTTTCAATATCAATTCCATTTTTTACAATTATTGCTCTTTTCCATTGAGATTTATATAACCATTTAGCTGCTTCTTCTCCACAAGCCAACAGAACTGTAGCACTTTTATTAATTTTACTTTGCAAATATCTTTTATACAGCTTTCCAATTAAATTATTAGTGTTCTTAGTACTATGACTATGTGCTATTCTATTTGGTACTCCTGCTTCTTTAGCTGCTTCTAATATTATTCCACTAACCTGGTCAATATGTGAATGCATAATTGTATATTCTGGGTGTTCTTTCAGAATTTTTTTTAATTCCTTTTTATATTTTATTTGTCCAATTCGAGTAATATAATTCATATAATAAATTTTGCCACCAAGTTTTTTGATTTCTTCATCAAAAAAGCCCTTGTCATTAACTAAAAAATCAAATTGTACTTTTTCTCTGTCAATATTTCTATATGTATTCATTAAAAAAGTTTCAGCTCCACCAACATTCATCTGCCTTATAACTTGTAATATTCGAACTGGATTATTTGACATATCAATATTCCTCCATGTCTTTATAAATTTCTTCCATTTTTTGTTTTACTTCTTTTAATTCATATTTTTTTATTAATGTATTATTTTTTTCTTTCATGCTATCTATTTTTTCCATGTTTTCAAAAATCTTTTTTATATTCATTTTAAAAGTTTGTATATCTAATTTATCGCAAATATAACCATTTACTCCATTTTGTATCAATTCTCTATGTCCTCTATTATCAGTTGCAATTATAGGTATCCCTTTATACATTGCTTCCATAACATTTACAGGTAATCCTTCTCTTTTGCTAGATGCTAAATAAACATCTGTTATAGATAATAATTCATTTATATCTTGTCTTTTTCCTAACAGTTTAATTTCATTTTCTAAATCATTATTTTTTATGTATTGCTTATATCCTTCTTTTAGTTTTCCATCTCCTATTAAAAGTAATTTTATATTTGGCTTTTCTTTTTTTAATTCTTGAATTATTTTAATTAATAAAATTTGATTTTTATTCGAATTTAATTCTGCTATATAAGAAAAAACTATATCATTTTTCTCTATATCAATTTTTTCTTTAAATTCTTCTTTTTCTTCTTGTGTTAGTTTATTTTTTAATCTTTCATGATTCATTCCAATCCCATTTATATGTTCTATCTTTTTAGCTTTCATATGTTTTTGAGCAAATTTATAATCTTCATTTGTTATAGTTATTAGACAATCTGTCCATCTAGAACAAATCTTTTCAATTGGATAATATACTATCCAATTAAGAATTGGTGCACCTTTATAAAAGTGAAACCCATGTGCCATATATATAACTTTAGTTCCTTTTTTTCTACTTTTTCTAGCTGCTATTCTAGTGACTACTCCCCCCATTGGCGTGTGACACTCTATTAATTGGTACTGATTTTTTTTAATTATCTTTTTTAGCTCATTTATAGCTACTATATTTCCAATTTTTAATGGATTTCTTTGTATGCAGATTTTATAATGATTATCACAATAAGGAATTTCTGTGTTTCCATTTGTAGCAACATCTACTATATATCCCTTTTCTTTAAACAATTTTAAATAGGGTAAATGAAAATTCATAATATGTGAATCTACTGTAGCTACGAATAATATCCTTTTAGGTCTCTTCTTATATTCTTTAATTTCAATGTCTAATCCATTTTCAAAACTCATTGGATTATACCCAAAATCTTTTCTTGCATCTTCGTTGCTAAATATTCTGTTTTCATTCATTCTTAGTACTTTTTCTATTATATCAATTTTTCCAATTGTTATAATTTTTAAAATATATGCTAAAAATACTGATAGCCACATTGGTATTGTTAAAAAAAATGTTTTTTTGTTTAGTTTTTTTAGTATCAATTTAAGCATTTCCTTTATTTTTATCTCATCTTTACCAGATAAATTATAATTTTTATTTTTTGTCTTTTCCAAGTTTGTTAATACTTGATAATATGCTTTTCCTAAATCCCTTGCATTAACTGGCTGTATTTTTGCATTTCCACCTGCAATCATCGGATATATTCTAATTTTATCCATCATTTTTATAAATTTACTAATATTATGATCACAAATATCACCATATATCATAGTTGGTCTTAATATAGTAATATCTACATCATTATTTTTAGCCTTTTCTATTACCTCTTTTTCTATTTTTTTATATTCTTGTGAAGCAGATTTATATTTTGAAAAAATTCCTGTTGTATGAACAAATACGATTCTTCTTACATTGTTTTGTATTGCCGCCTCTAATACATCTAATGAATATCTTATATTGTATATTTCTAAAATTTGATCAATACCTTTACATGCTTTTTTTAAACTTTCTATATTTTCTAAGTCTCCATAAACTGTTTCATAATTTAAGCCTGTATCTTTTAATATTACTTCTTCGCTTTCTTTTCTTATCAAAAATCTTATTTTTTCTTTATATTGATTCTTTACCAATTCCTGTAAAAAATATTTTCCTGTATGTCCAGTTACGCCTATTACTAATAACATCTTTATACCTCTGTCTTTTCTTTTTCTACTTTTCCTTCTACAACTCCATCATGCTTAAATACTTTTACTATTGTTTTCAAAAATATTTTTGTATCAAATAAAAATGACATTTTTTCTACATATTCTCCATCAAATTTTGCTTTGATTGGTATTTCTAATTCATCTCTTCCATTTACTTGAGCCCATCCTGTTAATCCAGGTCTTATTGAATTTGCATTATATTTATCTCTTTCTTTTATCAAATCATATTGGTTCCATAATGCTGGTCTTGGGCCAATTATGCTCATTTGTCCTTTTAGTATATTTAATATTTGCGGTAATTCATCTATACTTGTTTTTCTAAAAATTTTTCCGCTTTTAGTTATATATGATTCTGCATCTTTTAATAGATGAGTTGGCATGTCTTTTGGTGTATCTGTTCTCATTGTTCTAAATTTGTATATATAGAATTCTTTTTTATTTTTTCCTATTCTTTTTTGCTTAAAAAATATTGGTCCTCTTGATTCTAATTTTATTATTATTGCAAATATGCAAAAAAATGGAAGTAAAATTATTAATGCAATTAGTGATAAAATAAAATCAATTATATTTTTTATAATTATATATGTTTTTTTCATTTTCTTCTTCTTTCTTTTATTGTTTTCTATTTTCTCATAAATATCAAACTAATTAATATTATTGCTGTAAATCCTCCTAATGAATCTATTAATACATCTGTTATAGTTGCCGTTCTTCCGCGGTATAAAGTATTGATGAAATTCATCTGTTATTGCATATATTGTAATAATTAGTTGGCTATATATTATTTTTTGTAAAAAAGATATTTCAAATTGATTTAGTAGCAAAATTGCCAATACTCCACCTATTGCATAAATTGTAAAGTGCGCTAGTTTTCGTATTGGTAATTGCATTCTTTCAATTTGTTTTTCTGATGGATTTTTTGCAAATATTTTAGCATATACTCAATTAAAGAGATACGTAAACAGACCAAAACTAGATCTTACAAATTTAA
>CAKPJR010000038.1 GCA_934162925.1 uncultured Clostridia bacterium
GATCATCAAAATTATATATATAACACCAATCGTCTGGGACCTTCTTCTTAGAGGCAAGTTTGGTAATATATTTTTTTGCATACATTGTTTTTCCTACACCAGAAGGACCCTCTATATATAAATTATATCCTTTTGAATCAACATTTAATCCAAATTCTAGAGCCTTAATTCCTCTATCTTGCCCATAAATTGCATCTGTTCCATCTAATTCATCTGTTGTTTCGAATTTAAAAACATTTGGATTGCAAACGTTTTTTAAATCCTTATAACTTAATTCATTTTTTTTCATCTGTATCTCCTTTCAATTTTTACATTTGTATATTGATAACTATAGGCAGTTATTCCTACTATATTAATTTATATGTTTTGTCATTATAATAGCATCATCAGTATTATTATAATATTTTTTTCTTAATCCTACCCTTTTAAAATCAAATTTTTCATATAATTTTTGAGCAGGAATATTATTAGAATTCACTTCTAAGGTTAAAGCTTTTATATTTTTATCAGATTTTGAAAATTCTATTAATTTAGCAAGAATTACACTTCCAATTCCATTATTTCTTTGGTTCTTTCTTACAACAATATCAGTTATATGAATATCGTCTACAGCTTTCCAAATCCCACCAAATCCTACAATAGTATTATTAAATTTAGCTACTATATATTTTGAATTAGGATTTTGAAGTTCATTTCTCAATATATTAGCAGACCAAAAATTATCAAATTCACTAACAAGAATATCTTGTATAGTATCCAAATCTGATAATGTCATTTCAGAGAGTTCTAAATTATCCATTTGATTGTCTCATCCTTTCAGCTTGGGACTTTCTTAAATATAATGGAGCAATAGAATCAGCTGTTTCTGTATTATTACATTTAAATTTGGCATATGCACATTTGGCAATATTCTTAGAATGTATGATGTTTTCATAATTAAAATCATTAAAATTAAGCAAATCTTTATGAAGAATTGCTCCATCACCAACAAAAAGTATATCATCATACTTTTTTACAATTTCTAATGCATTGTTTATATCATCTGCAATATAATCATTCAATAAGTTATAGTTTTTATCGAATATTCCACAATATACTTGATTATTCCTAGCATCTATTAAAGAGCAAATATTTTTTCCCTCAGAAACTACATTATATGCTAATGCTTCTAATGAGGATACACTTACAACTGGTATATTCAAAGACTGTGCAATAGCTTTTACTGTTGAAATTCCAATTCTTATTCCAGTAAAAGAACCGAGGTCCAACATCACAAGCAATTAAATTTATATCATGAAGTTGTATTTTGGTATCATTTAATAATTTATCAATTAAAGGAACTAAAGTTTCAGAATGTGTTTTTGGAATGTCTATATTTAATTCTTTAATACAATTATCATTTTCAGATATGGCTACGGTAGCAATATTGCTAGAGGTTGATAGACTTAAAATCTTCATGGTTCAAGCTCCTTAATTACATTTTGTAGTCTTTCCCCATAGGCTTTAAATTTTAAATACCTAATAGATTCATTTTCATTATCTTTTGAGAAACTTATTTTAATATAATTTTTAGGTAAAATATCTTCTATTAATTCTCCCCATTCTACAATGCAAATTCCGGTTGTAAAATATTCCATACCACCTATTGCATAGAATTCATCAATATCAGATAATCTATATACATCGAAATGATATATGGTTGCATTATCTTTTCGATGTTCATTTACAATTGTAAATGTAGGGCTAGAAATTTCATTTTCTAATTCCCAAAAGGAAAGAAAACCTTCAGTAAATTTAGTTTTACCAGAACCTAAATCTCCGGATAAAACAACAATATCGCCTGTTTTTAGTTTACTTGCAAGGGTAGTAGCTATTTTTTTGGTTTCTTCTTCATTGTGTGATATATACTCAAACATAAATTCACCTTTTATATTAATTCTACCCATATTTTATATTAGTTATTTTCATTTGTAAACATTAATTGAAAAAAAGTTGAAGAAAAATTTTAAAAAAATTTAAAAATAGTATTGACAAATTAAAATACGTAGTTTATAATTTATAAACGTAGCAGGGAAATGCAGGTGTAGTTCAATGGTAGAACCTCAGCCTTCCAAGCTGATGACGTGGGTTCGATTCCCACTACCTGCTCCATTTGAAACTAGCCATTTGGCTAGTTTTTTGCTTTATTAAAAGTTAAATTTGAAAGAATAATTTGTAATAAAAATGTAATAAAACAAAATTCCTTAGAAGGATGCGAGAAAGAAAACAATCCTAAAGAATACTGTTGCAATTGCAACAGTATTTGTTTTTTTTAGATATATAATAATAAGCACATAAGGGGGAATTAGGAATGAAAATTATAAAAAGGGATGGAACAATAGTTGATTACGATCCACAAAAAATAAGAGTAGCAATAGAAAAAGCTAATAATGAAGTTCCTAGGAGAGAAAGGGCTATTAAAGAAGATATTAAGAGTATAATAGCTTATATAGAAGAATTAAATAAGCCAAGAATATTGGTAGAAGATATACAAGATATAATTGAAAAAAAGTTAATGGAATTAGGTAAATATGAACTTGCAAAAAAATATATTACATACCGTTATACAAGAGCTTTAGTAAGAAGAGCAAACACAACAGACCAATCAATAAAAGAACTTATTGATGGAGAAAGTGAATACTGGAATACTGAAAACTCAAATAAAAATTCAAAAATAGTAACAACTCAAAGAGATTATTTGGCAGGAATCACAAGTACAGATATTACTAGAAGATTCTTACTTCCTGAAGATATTGTAAAAGCTCATGATGAAGGAATAATACATTTTCATGATGCAGACTATTTTGCACAAAATGCATTGCATAACTGCGACCTTATAAACCTAGAGGATATGTTGCAAAATGGAACTAACATAAATGGAGTAATGATTGAAAAGCCACATAGATTTTTAACAGCAATGACAATAGCAACTCAAATTATAACAGCAGTAACTTCTAGCCAATATGGTGGGGCAACAGTAACAATGACACATTTGGCTCCATTTGTAAGGGACAGTTATAATTCATACTTAAAGAAATATGAAGAAAGAAAGTTATCAAAAGAGCAATGTGAAAAATTTGCAAAAGAAGATGTTAAAAAAGAAATAAAAGATGGTGTGCAAACATTCCAATATCAAGTAAATTCAATGACAACTACAAACGGACAAGCTCCATTTTTAAGTGTATGTTTGTACCTAGGAGAAACAACAGAGTATAAAGAGGAATTAGCATTAATAATAGAAGAAATGCTAAAGCAAAGAATAAAAGGAATGAAAAATGAAAAAGGAGTTTATATAACACCAGCATTTCCAAAATTGCTTTATGTGCTAGAAGAAGATAATATTCACAAAAACAGTAAATATTGGTACTTAACAGAACTTGCAGCAGAATGTACAGCAAAAAGAATGGTTCCAGATTATATATCAGAAAAGAAAATGCTAGAATTAAAAGTAGATAAAAATGGAAATGGAAATTGCTATCCATGTATGGGATGCCGTTCGTTTTTAACACCTTATGTGGATCCAAAAACAAACAAACCAAAATATTATGGTAGATTTAACCAAGGTGTTGTTACTATAAATCTAGTTGATGTTGCTTTATCTTCAGGTGGAGAAGTAGATGAGTTTTGGAAGATATATGAAGAGAGATTGGAACTTTGCCACAAAGCATTAAAGCTAAGACATGAAAGATTAGCTAAGGCAACAAGTGATGTGGCTCCAATACTATGGCAATACGGTGCATTAGCAAGGTTAGAAAAAGGTGAAAGTATTCATCCATTATTGCATGATGGATATTCTACAATTTCTTTAGGATATGCAGGATTATATGAATGTGTTAAATATATGACTGGAAGTAGTCACACAGATAATGGAAAAGGAAAAGAATTTGCTTTAGAAGTTATGCAAAAATTAAATGATAAATGTTCAGAGTGGAAAAAAGTAGAAAATATTGATTATAGTGTTTATGGCACACCAATTGAATCTACAACATATAAATTTGCAAAATGTCTAAAAAAGAGATTTGGAACAATAGAAGGAATTACAGACAGAGGATATATAACAAATTCTTATCATGTACCAGTATTTGAAGAAATAGACGCATTTTCTAAATTAAAATTAGAGAGTGAATTCCAGACATTAAGTCCAGGTGGAGCAATATCTTATATAGAAACACCTAACTTACAAGACAACTTAGAAGTTATTATACAAATTATTAGATTTATATATGACAATATTATGTATGCAGAATTAAATACAAAATCAGATTATTGTCAAGAATGCGGATACACAGGAGAAATACTAATTGATGATAATTTAGAATGGTATTGCCCAAATTGTGGGAATAGAGATCATAATAAACTAAATGTGGCAAGAAGAACATGTGGATACATAGGAACTAATTTCTGGAATAAAGGAAGAACACAAGAAATTAAGGAAAGAGTGTTACACATAGATAACAAAGATGATGAATAAAGGACTGATATAAATGAGATATAATAAAATTAGAAAAATGGATATTTCAGATGGACCAGGAGTAAGAGTGTCTATATTTATGCAAGGATGTGCATTTAATTGTGAAAAATGTTTCAACCCAGAAACACATGATTTTAAAGGTGGAAAAGAATTTAATGATGAAACAATAGATAGAGTGTTAAAATTATGCGAGAATGAGAACATAGAAGGACTATCGATTTTAGGTGGAGAGCCAATGCATCCACAAAATATAGAAGGAACAACAAAACTTGCAAAGGCATTTAAGGAAAAGTTCCCAAATAAAAATATATGGGCATGGACAGGCTTCCAATTTGATAAAAATTTAAAAGATACAGAAGTTGTAAAATACTTAGATGTATTAGTAGATGGACAGTACATAGATGCATTGCATAATCCTACGTTACATTGGAAAGGTTCTTCTAATCAAAGAGTAATAGACGTACAGAAAAGTTTAAAAGACAATAAAATCTCAATTATAGAATAAATTTTACTATTTTCATTGATTTTTAAACCTTAATAATATACAATTTTCTTAAATTAGATTGAACGAGGTATTTTCTATGGGAAGGAAAAGAAAAATTGTAAAAATAGATAATATAGGATTGAAAAGGCTACGTATTAGTATGGGCGTAGGCTTTTTAATCCTTATTTTGTTAATCTTAAGAATAGGCTTTTTGCAATTTGTGCAAGGGGCTGAACTAAAAGAAGAAGCTGTAAGAAGACAATTGTCTAGTAAAACAATAACACCAAGTAGAGGGACAATTTACGATTCTACAGGGAAAGCTCTTGCAATAAGTGCAAGTGTTGATACAGTTTCTGTAAATCCTTCTGAAGTAAAATACTCTAATGGAGATGAAGTTAATAAAGAAATTTTAGCTCATACTTTTAGCGACATTTTTGAATTAGATTATACAGAAACTTTAGAAAAACTAAATACAAAAACATCATCATTTGTGATTGCATCTAAAGTAGAAAATGATAAGGTAACTAAATTACAAAGTTGGATGAAAGAAAATAAAGTAAAAACTGGAATAGATATTAAAGAAGATATAAAAAGATATTATCCATATAATAACTTAGCTTCTAATTTAATTGGATTTACAGGGGCAGAAAATACAGGAAGAATGGGACTAGAATATACACTAGATGATATACTTTCGCGGAACACCTGGCAAAGTATTAGCTTCAACAGATTCAATTAATGGAGAAATTCCAAATGGACAAAAATCTTATGTTGCAGCCAAAAATGGAAATGATGTTACACTTACTATAGATGTAAATATTCAATCAATAGCAGAAAAATATCTTTCTCAGGCGGTAACGGATAATAAAGCAGATAGTGGGAATGTTATTATTATGAATCCATCTAATGGAGATGTTCTAGCAATGGCAACATATCCTAGTTATAATTTAAATGAGCCATACACAATAAATACAGCAGAACTAAAAGATAAATGGGATAGTTTATCAACTGAAGAAAAAAGTAATAGTTTATATAATATGTGGAATAATTCGGCAGTACAAAAAACGTATGAACCAGGATCAACATTTAAAATTATTACAGCAGCAGCTGGACTAGAAGAGGGCATTGTTACAACAGATAATCACTCAGACTTTTATTGCTCTGGCTCTGAAAATGTATCTGGAATAGAAATGAGATGCTGGAAATATTACGACCCACATGGATCACAAAGTTTAAGAGAAGCATTAGCTAATTCATGTAACCCTGCATTTATACAACTAGGGCAAAAAATAGGTGCACGTACATTGTATAAATATTATAGAGGATTTGGACTATTTAATACTACTAATTCATATTTTTATGGTGAATCAAATAGTGTGTTTTTTGATGAAAACAATATAAATGAATTTAACCTAGCAACAATGTCTTTTGGGCAAAGATTTACTATTACACCAATTCAATTAATAACTGCGGTGTCTTCAATAGCAAATGAAGGTGTGCTATGCAAGCCTCGTATAGTTAAAGAAATTAAAAATACTGATACCAATGCTATAACCACAGTTGAACCAGAAAAAGTAAGACAAGTTGTATCTAAGGAAACAGCAGAAAAAATGATGGACATGCTAGAATATGTAGTAAATGATGGAACAGGCAAGTACGCTAAAATAAAAGGCTATTCAATAGGAGGAAAAACAGGTACATCAGAACCTCTTTCAGGTAGTGAAGACCAAGGTTATGTAGCATCATTTATTGCAATGTCACCTACAGTTAATACTCAAGTGGTTGTTTTAGTTACAATATATAACCCTAAAGGAGATAGTCACCAAGGTAGCCAAGTAGCAGGCCCAGTAGTTAAACAAATACTATCAGAAGTGTTGCCATATATAGGAGTTGCAACTGAAGGCGATAGCAACACAACAAAGGAAACTACACTAAAAAGTAACTTACTTCCTGATGTAAGAAATAAAACTATAGAAGAAGCTACCGAATCATTAAAATCAGCAGGATTTAAGGTGAAAATAACAGGTGACGAGGATGCTACAACTACTTTAGTGGTAGACCAAGTGCCAAAACCAGGAGTGAGTTTATTAGAAAATTCAACTATATATTTATATACAGCTAATAATAATATAAGATTACAGGCAACTGTTCCAAATTTGAAGGGAATGTCTTCTGCACAAGTAGTAAATTCTATACAAGCAGCAAACTTAAATGTAATAATAGATGGAACTGGTACAGTAGTAAGCCAAGATATAGTGGCAGGAAAAGAAGTAGAACAGGGAACTGCAGTTACAGTCACAATGCAAACTGAAACAGCGACAGGTTATTAAAGAAAAAATATGTTTAGCAAAAAAACAAGCTACCAAAATGTCATTGACTTTTCGGTAGTTTGCTTTAAATTTTTATCAATTTATATTATACTTAAAATATATTATATAAAAAGGAGGATGATGTTATGGCATTAATAAAATGCCCTGAATGTAATAATCAAATAAGTGATCAAGCTGATTCTTGCCCTAAATGTGGTTATGAATTAAAAGCTAAGAAGGTAAATGATAGTAAAACAAGTGGGGCAGTGACAAGTAAAATTAATTTTAAATATTTAGCAATAATACTGATTATAGTTGCTGCTGTACTTTTATTTTTTCAACAATCTAATAAAAACAGTAACACTGGAGCTGGCACAGAACAACCAACAACACCGTCTACAAATAATGGATATTCAATTTACACAGATGCCTATCTAGGAATCTCATTCGAAATACCTAGTAATTATAAAGTAACTACAGATAAAGAGGGATTCATATATGTAGGCAAAAATATAGATAGTCAAGGAGCTTTAGCACCATATATAATTATTGGTAGATATGACCAATTTAATAATGAAGTACAGTTTTTAAGTAGTTTTACAGATTATATGAGAGGATATTATCCTGACCTTAAAATTATAATAGATTTGCTTTCAGCAGTTGTTGGAAATAAGACTGTTTACGGTCTTGCATATAGCTATACTAGCAGTAATCATTTAGTAGTTGATAATAGATATGCTACTTTAGTAAATGGCAAAGTATATATGGTTGGATCTATAGAAGAAAATACAAATACAGATGAAATTAACAATGTTGTAGGACATATTTTAACTACTTTAACTGAAAGGGGTGCATAATATGGCATTAATAAAATGTGATGAATGTGGAGAAAGCATATCATCAAGTGCTAAGGTTTGTCCACATTGTGGGATTAAAATTAATTTGCAAACATGCCCATAATGTGGTAAAAAATTAAAAGGTGATGAAACCAATTGTCCAGAATGTGGATATCCTATTAATAAGAAAAATGCTACAAATGTAATAACCGAGCATTTAGATAAAATAACAGGTGCTCAATCTAAAAGCTATGTAAAATTTAAAGATTTATTTAAAAATACATTTAAAAAACATACAGAAGAAGAGTTGGATGAAGTATTTATTTGTGGGTCAGAAAAAACAACTCCTAAAATAAAGGATATTGATCCAAACAAAGCAAGTGCATGGGTGTATTTTAAAATACTAGTATTCTTTATAATCGCTTATATACCTACACGTATAGGTTTTATAGATTATGGAAATGCAAACTTTTTACCAATTATGATTATATTAGCAGCATTCGCTATTCCAGTAACTGTGCTTATATTTTTCTTTGAGATTAACTTATTTAGAAATATACCATTTTATAAAGTAATAAAATATTTCATACTGGGTGGAGCATTATCATTAATCTTAGCAATTCTTTATTTTTCACTACCATATTTTGAGGTTAATGCAACAACTCAAACTTATGAAGGTGCTTTAATGATTGGATTAATAGAGGAAGTAGCTAAAGCTGTTATTGTTGCAGTATTCTTATTCAAAAGTAAAAAAAGCAATTATATATTAGATGGCTTACTTATTGGAGCAGCAGTAGGTGCTGGTTTTGCAGCATTTGAAACAGCTGGATATATTTTAAGATTTGGAATGAGTAGTGGTTTACAAGCAATGCTAGAAATTATTAAACTACGTGGTTTCTTAGCACCTGGTGGTCATGTCGCTTGGGCTGCAATAGAAGGCGCGGCTTTAATGTATGTAAAAGGATTTGAAAAACTAGATAAAAAACACTTAAATGATAAAAGATTTTTGCTAATATGCTTAATCCCTGTTGTACTACATGGTATTTGGGATATGCCTATTGAAGCACCATACTATTTAGTACAAATTGCAATGACTGTTCTTGCTTGGTTTGTAATAATATACTTTATAAACCTAGGCTTAAAACAAGTTGATGATGCTAAAAAATTAGAAGCTGATAAATGCCAATAGGTGCCAATAGGGACGGAGAATTTTGACAGCATAAAAAAATAAAATGATAGACAAATTTCGACAAAGATTTTAAAATAATATGGTATAATTTATATCATATTATTTTTTTCTATAAATTATTTATTTCTAAGGAGGCAAACATGCCGAGGTTTCCAAGAAACTATATAAAAACAACAGCTTTTCATGTAATAACTCAAGGAATTAATAGAAGTTATATATTCGAAAATCCAGAGGACATAAAATATTATATAAAAGTAATGTATAAATTAAATGAACAATGTAAAATTAAAATACTAGCATACTGCATTATGAATAATCATGCACATATTTTAATAGAAACTGATAAAATAAATAATCTAAGTAAATATATGCAAAGACTTAATACAATATATGCAAAATATTATAATAAAAAATATAATAGAGTAGGGTATGTGTTTAGAGATAGATATAAATCAGAGGGGATTTATGGTGAAAAACATTTATATAATTGTATAAAATATATTTATGATAATCCAGTAAAAGCAGGAATATGTAAGAGACCAGAAGAATACCTATACTCAAATTATAGAAGAATAGATAAGCAATTAAAAGAAAACTATATATTTATGGATATTGATGAGGATAAGGTAAAATGTGAAAAGGTTATAGAAGAATTCTTAATAGAAAATAATATTGTACTTGATGATTTAAAAAAAGATAAGATTAAATTAAAAGAACTTATAATAATTTTAAAAACAGAATATAATATTTCATTAAGAAAAATATCAGAAAAACTTAGAATTGGAAGAGAAACGATAAGAAAAATATATA
>CAKPJR010000039.1 GCA_934162925.1 uncultured Clostridia bacterium
ACACCAACAGCTGGTTCTACGCAATATGGTACATATTTTTCGTTTGTTTCTGGGTCTAAATATGTTAAATCTACTTTAGACGCTTCCATATGTCTTGTTAGGTCATAGTCTGTTCTATCTGCTATTCCCCATAATTCTCCCCATCCAAAAGGGAATAAGTATTCTATATCTGTTGTTCCTTTACTATAGAAGCAAAGTTCTTCTTTTGAATGTTCTCTCATTCTTAAATTTTCTTCTTTAATTCCTATTCCTAGCAGCCAATCTTTACAGAATTTTTTCCAGTATTCATACCATTCTAGGTCTGTGCCTGGTTTGCAGAAAAATTCTAGTTCCATTTGTTCAAATTCTCTTGTTCTAAATATAAAGTTACCTGGTGTTATTTCATTTCTGAAAGAACGTCCCATTTGTCCTATTCCTAATGGTAATTTTCTTCTTGTTGTTCTTTGTACATTTTTAAAATTTACAAACATTCCTTGTGCAGTTTCTGGCCTTAAATATACTTCTGATTTAGCATCTTCTGTAACTCCCATAAATGTTTTAAACATTAAATTAAATTTTCTAATTTCTGTAAAATTTGATTTCCCACAATTTGGACATTCTATTTTATTTTCATTTATATAATCTACTAGTTGCTCATTTGTCCATCCATCTAACCCTGTTATATCTTTTCCGTTTTTGAATCCCCATTCTTCTATTAATTTATCTGCTCTATGTCTTGTTTTACATTCTTTGCAATCTATAAGTGGATCACTAAATCCTCCTACATGTCCTGTTGTTACCCATACTTCTGGGTTCATAATGATTGCAGCATCTATTCCAACATTGTATTTAGATTCATGTATAAATTTTTTCCACCACATATCTTTTATGTTTTTTTTCATTTCAGAACCTATTGGGCCATAGTCCCACGAATTTGCAAGTCCTCCATATATTTCTGACCCTGGATATATAAATCCTCTATTTTTGCATAAATTAACTATCTTTTCCATTGATTTGTCTGCCATTTTGTTTCTCCTCTCCACGTTTTTATATGTATTTTATTTTATACGTTCTTACGTTTTGTGTCAATATATTTTAAAATATGTTGCAAATTTATTACAAGTTTGCAACATACATATTACAATTCTTTCATTTATGTTACCCAAATGTAACAAACTTTTACTATTTGCCTTTTTCTGTGGATACTGTGGATAACTTTGTTAATAACTTTAAAATCTAATGTTTAGCCCTGTTATTTATTAACACCCAAAACAATTATTCAGTATTTTTTTGACAATTTACAGTTATTTACAATAATTATGTGTACTACTTTTTGAACAAAAATAGTAAAAATTAAAATCACCGAAAACGTTGTAAGGGCGCACTCTGTACGCCCTTAACATTAAATTTATTTTACCAAAAGTATTATTGCACAAATTACTTCTGTTATAAGAATTAGTGGAAATCCTATAACAAACCTCGTTTTCTTTGTTTTGTGCCTAAATAAGTACATTCCTGCTATTCCTCCAATTCCACCACCTAGGAAGACTAATGTAAATAATGTTGATTCTTTTATTCTCCATTTTCCCCATTTAGCCTTTCTTTTATCTACATACATTGTAACAAATGTTATTAAATTTATTGCAAATAAATAAATTAATATATTTTTCAAACTAAAAATATTGTCCATACTCTTCTCCTAAAATATCGATTATATTGCTTTAACCTAGTTTATCATTTGTTTTGTATTTTATCAACATTTTTGGTAATAATATGAATATAAGAATTGGAGGTTTTTATATGGATAAGAATTTGAAAGTATTAAAAGAAGTTTGTAAAGGTGTTACAATGGGAATGGAAGCAATTTCATATGTATCTGATAAATGTGAAGATGAAGAATTTAAAAATGTTTTAAACCATGATTACAGTATGTACAATAATATTTTGAATAAAGTTAATGATGCTTATTCTAATTATGGTGAAGAACCAGATAATGCGAGCATTAAGGATAAGGCTATGCTTTGGTATGGAATTCAACTTAATACTATAAAAGACTCTACAAGCTCTAAACTTGCTGAACTACTTATGCAGGGAACTAATATGGGAATTATAGAAGGTCGTAGATTACTAAACCACAATAAAGATCTAGATACAGATGTAACCAAACTTTTAAATGATTTTGTTAATTTTCAAGAAGAAAAAGTTGAAAAACTAAAAAAATTTCTTTAAGGACAAAGCGGCTTAAGTCGCCCTTTGTTCTTAAAGAAATTAAACTTACAATTTTATTTTTTTCTTTTTCAGAACTTTTATAAATACTATTAGGTATATTAATCCTATTATATATCCCCCTAGTACATCTGTTACATAATGTACTCCTAAATAAATTCTACTTATTCCTATTAATAATATTAATAAGCTTAGTAATGCTATTAATGGGTATTTAATTTTTTTATTCTTCAAATTCTTATTTATTAAGTATATTAAGAATCCGTAGAAAGCAAACGACACCATGCTATGTCCGCTCGGGAAACTATACCCATTTTCTACAACCACTCTTAATCTTGGAGGTCTAGGTCTTGCTATTATTAGTTTTAATACTTTATTTAATACAAAAGACAAAATTAAATTTATTATTATTAATTTCGGGTACTTTTTTTCTTTTATCAAAAATATAAATCCTAAAGATAATGTAATTAAAGTTATTGCAGATCCTAAGAATGATATAAATATCATTATAGCCGTTACAGCTGGGTTCATTGTTTTTATTATTAATTCATATATTGCATTATCTATTTCATTTATCATAATTTTTGTATTCCTCCATTTTAATGTATTGTACATCTATTAACTGGTACATTTTTAGGTTTATAATAACCTGATTTTGATTTCCATAAGCCATCACTATTAATATATTCGCCTCTGCCAGATACTCTCTTTGTTCTAGGACAATTCTCATTTGCTAGCAATCCACTTTCTGTACATACTTTTGCAGATGAATGATATGGACAAGTCTGAATAGGCTCTGTTCCACTAACAAAGTACTCTGTATATGCTGTTCCATAACTTCTACAAGTTGATGTTGCTAAAAAACCTGATTTTTTGCACACCTGTACCTCTGCTACTCCCTCTGGTTTTTCATCTATAAACGATCTTGGCTCCAATCCTTCATGTACCCTTTTCATAACTCCTATCCATATTTGCGTTGCTGGGTTTATTGTCCATCCCTTTACTGTAGCATCATTATCATGCCCAAACCAAACTGTTGCTGTGTAATATGGTGTAAATCCACAAAGCCATCTATTATAATCATTATTAGATGTTCCTGTTTTTGCTGCAACATCAATTCCTTCTATTCTACATGTTGTTGATGTTCCTGTTTTTGTTGGCTGTGTAAGAATTTCTTTTACAACATATGCTGCCGCTTCTGACATTACCCTTGTCTTTTTTGGTTCTGCTTGTAAAACAGTATTTCCATTTGAATCCACTACTTTCGTGTAAAATGTCGGTTCTATGTATTCTCCATTATTTGCTATAGCTGCATATGCACCTGCCATTTGTAGTGGAGTTACTCCCCAAGTCATTCCTCCTAAAGCCAGAGGCAAAACGCAATCTTTTTCTTCATCAATTGATGTTATTCCAACACTTTTTAAAAATTCTATTGATTTTTCTGGTGTTAGTAAACACATAGTTTTTACCATAGGTATATTTTGTGAATATGCTATTGCATCTCTTACAGTAATTAGTCCTCTGTAACTATATCCAAAATTCTTAGGCTCGTATGTACCATTATTAAAACTTGTAGGATTATCATCAAATATTGTTGATGCTGTGATTATTCCTTTGTCTATTGCTGGTGCTAAAGCTGCAATTGTTTTCATTGATGAGCCCGTCTGTTTTTTTGCATCTGTTGCCCTGTTAAATCCAAATGCATCTACTTTTTCATCAAACCCACTTGATATTGCAAGCACATACCCTGTTTTATGGTCTATTAGAACCATAGCAGCTTGAGATTCTTGCGGATTTCCATTATCGTCCATATCGACAGTACGATATTTAGGCTCATTAAACTCTTCTTGCATTTTCGATTCCATATCAGGATCTTCTGTTGTATAAATTGTAAAGCCTCCACTAGATAAATATAATTTTGCCTGTTCATATGTCCAATTATGTTTGTTTTGTAATTGTCTTATTATTTGATTTATTGCAGCATCTGTATGGTAAGAGAATACTACTTGAGGATTTGCTCCTTTTTCAAATGGCAATCCATTTTCAATCTCTTTGATTGCCTCTTCATACTCTTTTTCTGAGTTTATTTTTCCTAATTCATACATTTTATTTAAAACTACTTTTGTTCTTGCTTTTATACTATCCAAAACTTTAGAATTATTTTCTACAAAAGGGTTATATGAATTTGGTGAATGGTTTATTCCTGCTAGAAAAGCACATTCTGCTAAGCTTAAATCTTTTGCAGATTTATTAAAATAATAATTTGAGCCTTGTTCAACGCCATATACTGTATCTCCTAAAAATATTAGATTAAGATATAACTCTAGTATTTCTTCTTTGGACATTTCATTTTCCACATAATAAGCTCTTGTCATTTCTCTTACTTTACGTTGCCAAGTATCTTCCTTTTCTTGCGTCAAGTTTTTTACCATTTGTTGTGTTATTGTACTTCCTCCAAACGGAGACTTTCCTTTATTCTTTAGATATGTATATGTTGCTTTTAAGGTTCTTTTTATATCAACTCCATGGTGCTCATAAAATCTTTCATCTTCTATTGCTATAAACGCCTTTGGTAAATACTCTGGCATATCTTCTATAGAAATTATTACTCTATTTTCGTTACCATTTAATACACCAAGTTCATTTCCCTTTATATCTCTAATCACTGAATTTTCATATTTTATTGCTAAATCATTTTTACTTAGTTTAACTTCGTTAGCAATCTGATATATTTTATATGCTACAAAACCTCCAGCAAGTATTATAAATAACAGTATAATAATCATAAGAATTAAAATAAACTTTATAATTCCTGTTAATATAGGATGTTTTTTCTTCTTTTTATTTTTAGGTTCTTTGCCGTTTTTTTGAGTTTTTCCAACTATTTGATAAGTTTCTGGTTCTACTGATGGTTCTATTGATTGTATACGTCCTTCTCCTGTTAAAAACATATATTTCCCTCCATATTATTATAATTATATTACATATCAAACTATTTTTTCAATACAAAAAAGCAAATAAGAAAAATTTTCAATTTTTATTATTTGCTTTTGTCCAATTTAAAATTTCTGATTACAAGGAGAAAATTTCAAATAGTTCGAGATTTAGCTTTTATTTGCTAATAGTTTTCTCCATTCTTTACTTTAAATAAATATTAGGATCTACATTTACATTATCCTTTGTTATTTCAAAATGGAGATGTGGCTCATCTACAATTTCGAAAGCAGCAGAGTTTCCGACAGTTCCTATTGATTGCCCTTTTTCTACCTTTTCTCCTTCAACAACAAACTCTGTTGTTAATAGATTTGAATACACTGATTTATAGCCATTTGTATGTTCTATTACTACAGTTAATCCATATCTAGGATCATTTTTTATTGAACTTATAGTACCTTCTTCTGCTGCTTTAACAACAGAAGTTCTCTCCGCTTTTATATCTATTCCTAAATGTACAATCCATTCTTCTAATGTCTCTGAATATATTAAATTATCTTTTGCAAAACCTTTTGTTATTTCTCCTTCTACTGGCATAGTAAATTCTGGTTCTTTTATCTTTATCGGTTCTACACTAGTTTCCGTTATCTTTTCTTCTGTAATCTTTCCATCTTTCTTAACATCTTGCTCTACTTTTTTCTCATCATTATTTGTGTTTTTTAATTCTGTATCTTTTTCTTCCACGGAATTAATGGCTTCTTCAATTGTTTTTCCAATATCTACACTTGCTTTTTCTGTTTCCTTATCCATATCGTTTGGAACCAATTCTGCTATTTTTTCTGTTGTTAGACTACTATAGGTAGAATTTTTTATCTTATTGTTATACACAACAAAAGTTATTGCAAATGTAATTAACATTATTAATGCTACTCCTGCAGATAAATAGACCAAATATTTTATACTACTACTTTTTTCTATTCTTTCTCTTCTTCCTCTTCTCATTTGCATCCTCCTTATTTTTTCTTTAGTAAAATTATTTCCCTTTTTTGGAATTATATTCATATAGAAAGAAACATTTTATGTTTTATTTATATACTAGGAAATTTCTCATTTTCTAGTATATAAATAATGCTATAACCGCTATTGCCTTTGATATTTCCTCATTTCATTCAGAAAATCAAATCGGCGAAAGCAAAAGGCAACATCAAGTCGCTTTGTTCTTTGTAATTTCAACACCTGTATAGAAATGTTTTATAATCTCATCATAGTTCTTTCCTTGTTTTGCCATACTATCTGCTCCAGTTTGGCTCATTCCTACCCCGTGGCCATATCCAACTACATTAAATCTTACATTTTCTCCATCTATACTTATTTCAAATCTAGCAGATTTAAGCTTGAATATATTTCTTATCTCCACTCCAGACAAGTTTAAGTTTCCTATTCTTATTTCATTTACTCTTTCTCCTTCTGTATAGCTTAATATTTCTATTTGATTTTCTAAATTAAACTCTATTTGAAATTCACTATGATATTCTTTTATTTTATTAGTAAATTCTTCTTTACTTAGGATAACTTCAGAACTATATTGCGTATATGCATCTTCTCCTGATGTTTCTACAGCTTGTAGATATGGATAATTAGTTCCTCCCCATACAGCTGTTGCAGTGTCTGTTGTCCCGCCGCTATTAGAATGGAAAAATGCATTTATAGGTTTTCCTTCATAAGTTACTATTTCTCCCTTTGTACTATTTACTGCATCTTCTATTTTTGACCAATTAACTTCTCTTTCTTCTTCATTCCATCTAGCAAATCTATCTTCTTTAGATATCCAAGCTTGGCAGCATTTTGAATCATCACATATATCTGCATTTTCATGTTTCTTTTCTTCTGTAACTTTATATATAGTATATGTTCTTGCTACAACAGCTTGAGCTTTTAATGCTTCTATTTCAAAACTTGCAGGCATTTCACTTGATACAACTCCTAATAAATACTGGTCAAGATCTAGTTCTTCTACTTCACCAGTTTTTGTATGTAGTAGTTTTACTTTATTATATTCTCCATAATCATACAAACTAGGTTCCTCTTTATATTCTATTTCTACATTGCTTTTTATTTTTTTAGGTTCACTTTTTTTGGTAAACAAAATTGGTACTAAAAAGCATAAAAAAACCATACATAGAATATATAATAAAATTTTTCTCATAATTATTATATTCTATATATGGTAATTTTTTCCTTTGGCGAAAATTGTTATGTTTTGAAAAAAACACCCTTTAAAGAGTGTTTCATATATTTCTTAAGCAATTCCATATTTCTTTTTAAATTTGTCTGCTCTTCCACCTGTTGTATCTTTTCTTAAGTTACCTGTCCAATATGGATGACATTTAGAACATACATCAACTTTTAAATTTGATTTTGTAGAACCTACTTCTAAAACATTTCCACATGCACATGTAATTGTAGTTGCATTATATGCTGGTTGTATATCTTTTTTCATTATGTTATTCACCTCTTCCTTTGCTTTTTAAAAAAATCTTTTAATATTTTAACATACTTTTTTATATTTTGCAAATTTATTTAAAAAATTATTTATTTTTATTTTTAATTTCTTGTATTTGAGCTTTTGCTGCTTCTATAGTGCCTTCGAAAGAAATTTTATTCACTAGTTTAAAAATAATATTCCATAAGCAAGCAATTATTAATATTATTACGGCTATCTTTTTCCATATTTTTCCTAACATTGTTTATCTCCTCATAATAACTTACATTATTAATTATACTATATTTTTTATTTTTGTCAATATTTATAGAGTTTTTGGTCATAATAGAATTAAGTAAGTAAATTGTAATTTGGACGAATGGGGACAGACCCCTTTTGTTCGAAATCAAATAAAAAGGGTCTGTCCCCATTCGTCCAAATTACAATTTTTCTAGGAGATGTTTTTATGAAGAAAATTTCTTTAATTATATATATGTTTATAATAATTATATTTTTAGGTGCTTGTAATAATAATAGTGAAACTAATAATACGATTAAAAATAATGCAGAAGAAAATATGTCTTATGACTATACTGCTTCTAGGGTGGCTTCAAACACTGAGAATAATAATGTTGTTGAAGTTAATAGAGGTGAAACTAATCCTGAAACAGAGCTTTCTTCTTTTTCCACTAAAATATACACTCCAAATGATTCTGGAAGGCAAAATAATATTACTCTTAGCTGTTCGAAAGTAAATGGTACTATTGTAAAAAGTGGAGAAACTTTTTCTTTCTGCGATACAGTTGGAAAGGCCACACCAGAAGCTGGTTACCAAAAGGCTGATATCTTTGACAAAGATGGAAACACCATAAAGGGCTATGGTGGTGGTAATTGCCAAATAAGTAGTACATTATATAATGCAGTTTTAGCTGTTCCTTCTTTAACCATAGTAGAAAGACATGAGCATAGCAAAGAAGTGTATTATGTTCCTCTTGGAAAAGATGCTGCTGTCGCTTATGGTAGTATAGACTTTAAATTTAAAAATGACTCTAATAATGATATAAAAATATATTGTTCTAATACTACTAATAGTGTGGATGTTAGAATAGTTGAATTGTAATTTGTTCTAAATAAACCTTCTTTTGAATAGTATTTACTAATACTTTTACAGGAGGTTTTTTTATGTTTTTAAAGAAAAATAATCTTTTAATATATATGACTTTAGCTTTTATACTATTATCTTTTATTATTCCAACTTTTTCTTTTGCTATTAGTGATGAGAGTGTTTATGTGTGGTCAAACAATTCTAATTCCATTTCAACTTCGATTTCTCCCTCTCTCACTGAGCAGAACGCTAATTTATCGGAAGAACAATCTGGTAATTTTTTAGGAATAACATCTGGTAGTGCAATATTAATGGAACAAAATAGTGGCACTGTACTTTATGAGTATAATTCACATGAACAATTAAGGCCCGCTAGTGTAACAAAAGTAATGACAATTCTTTTAATTATGGAGGCTATAGACAATGGAACTATAAGTTTAGAAGATCAGGTACCTTGTTCAGAGAAAGCTAGTAGTATGGGTGGTTCTCAAATATGGCTAGACACTACAGAAACCTTAAGTGTAAACGAAATGTTAAAAGCAATTTGTGTAGTATCAGCTAATGATTGTTGCGTTGCAATGGCAGAATATTTATCTGGAAGTGAAGAATTATTTGTTGAACAAATGAATAAACGAGCAAAAGAATTAGGAATGAATGACACCTCTTTTAAAAATTGTCATGGTATTGACGCAGATGGGCACTTAACTTCTAGTTATGATATTGCTATTATGTCAAGAGAATTAATTACAAAGCACCCTAAGATAATGGATTATACTACTATTTGGATGGATAGTTTAAGAGATGGAAAATCAGAACTAGTAAATACTAATAAATTAATTAGGAATTATGAAGGAGCAACAGGTTTAAAGACTGGTTCTACCTCAACTGCCTTATTTAATTTGTCTGCAACAGCCACTAGAAATAATTTTTCTTTGATAGCAGTAATTATGCGTGGAGAAACCTCTGCTATTAGATTTTCTGAAGCGAAAAAATTATTAGACTATGGATTTAGTAATTTTGAATATGTAGAATGCTCTAAAAAAGACGACCTTGTGAAATCTATAGCTGTAGATAAAGGAATTAATAATAATGTTGATGCTATTTTTGATTCAACTCAAGGTTGTTTGATAAAAAAAGGAACTTCTAAAAGTATAACAACAAATATTTCTTTACCTGATAAAGTTTCTTCTCCTATTGCTAAAGGACAAAAATTGGGAGAAGTCATTTATAGTATTGACGGAAAAAATATTGCAACTGTAGATATAGTTGCAAAAGAAAATGTAAAAAAAATTAGCTTTGTAAATATGTCTGTTAGGGTTGTTGAAAATTGGTGTAAATTGTTAAGATAAATTGGAATTCGAACGAATGGGGACAGACCCCTTTTGTTTTAATCGAA
>CAKPJR010000040.1 GCA_934162925.1 uncultured Clostridia bacterium
TTCTTAAATTAATTAGTTTTTCATTAAATTTCATATTTAATTCCCCTTTACTTTTTTACTAGGATTTCTCCATGATTTTATTATACTTGTTAGGCTATAAATATTCTACTAATTTATTTTTGCAATTTGTCAACTAAGGTTAACATCTACTTTTTCTCGTTATTTCATCAGTTCTTTCATACCTTCAGTCACTTCATTTACTTTGTTTTTAGCATCTTCTATATTTTCTCCAGTTGCTCCCATATAAAATTTTATTTTTGGCTCTGTTCCAGATGGTCTCATACAACACCAAAAATCGTTTTCTAATTCAAAATATAAAACATTTGATTTAGGTAATTCAACCTTATTTATCTCTTCTGTATTATAGTCTTTTATTGTTCCGTTTAAATAATCTCTAAATTTTAATATTTTATATTTTCCTATTGCTTTTGGTGGATTATTTCTTACATTTTCCATCATATTTTTTATTTTCTGAGCCCCATCTGCCCCTTCTAGTACTATAGACACTTGATTTTCTTGATAGTATCCATATTTTTTATACATATTTTGCATATTATCCCAAAGAGTCAATCCTTGTTTTTTATAATAAGCAGCCGCTTCTGAAAGTAGCATTAATGCTATAATTCCATCTTTATCTCTTACTTTATCTCCAACTAAACAACCATAGCTTTCTTCATATCCCATTATGCATTTATAAGAGTTCTCTCTTTCAAATTGTCTTATTTTAGCAGCGACGTTTTTAAAACCTGTTAATACTTCAAACAATTTAACATCATTTTCTTCACAAATTCTATCTGCCATATTAGATGAAACTATTGTTTTTATTAATGCACTTTTTTTATCTAACAAACCTTTTTCTCTTTTTTGATTTATCAAATAGTCTGCAACTGTAAGCCCTATCATATTTCCGTTAAACAATACATATTCTCCAGTTTTACTATCTTTTACATGTAAACCTATTCTATCCGCGTCTGGATCATTTGCAACCACTATATCTGCATCAATTTCTTTTGCAAGCTTTAATGCAAGTTCAAATGCTGCAGGATCTTCTGGATTTGGATATTTTACCGTTGGAAATTTCCCATCAGGTTCAGCTTGTTCCTTAACAATATGTACATTTGTAAATCCAAGCTCGTCTAATATTCTTAATGCTAATTTTTTACCTGTCCCATGCAATGGTGTATATACTATTTTTATATCTTTTCCATACTCTTTTATAATATCTGGATTTAAAGAATTAGATTTCAAATATTTTATATATTCATTATCAATTTCTTCTCCTACTATATTATATAATCCTTTTTCTACTGCTTCTTTTTCTGAGATTTCTTTTATCTCTGAATAACTAGTAATCGCATTTACTTCTTGAGTTATTTCTACATCAACAGGATTTGAAATTTGTGCTCCGTCTTTCCAATATACTTTGTAACCATTATATTTAGGTGGATTATGACTTGCTGTTATAACTATTCCAGAAATGCAATTTAAATATCTTACAGAAAAAGATAATTCTGGTGTTGGTCTTAAAGACTCAAATCTATATGTTTTTATTCCATTTGCATTTAATATTAAACAAGCAAGTTTACTAAATTCTTGTGACATATTTCTTGAATCGTACGCAATTACTACTCCTCTTTTTTGTCCATTATTTTTTATAATATAATTTGCTAGCCCTTGGGTTGCTTTTCCTACTGTATATTTATTCATTCTATTTGTTCCTGCACCCACAATTCCTCTAAGACCTGCTGTACCAAATTCAAGATCTTTATAAAAGCTATCTTTTATTTCCTCATCATTTCCTGCTATCTCTTTTAATTCTTTTTTTGTCTCTTCATCAATTTCGTTACTTTCCAACCATTCTTGGTATTTTTTTAAATATTCCATAAATTCCTCCTAATTATATATATTAAATTATAGTCTAATACAACGGATGTGTATAGTAGGATGTGTGATGTGTGATTTTAAAAATAAGATTTTCACAGGTCTTTCTATATTTTTCACACTTCTCACCTCTCACTGCATTTCAAATTACAATTCTTACAAATTTTTATAATATTTATTATACAATTCTATTGCTGTTTCTACACTATCTATACCTTCTTTATTTTTTACCGGTGCAAATTCTTCTTCTCTTTTTACTCTTAAAACTAACATCTCATCTAACTTATTAAATGCATCAAATATAAAACTTTCGAATTTATATGCGTTTGGTTCTTCTGGTTTTATAACATTTCCATTTTCATCTAAATATGTCGCTTTTTTAAAGGCACTATGGTATGGAAGTTTTTTATTTCCTATAATTTCTATTCCTTTTATATTAAACATATTGCAATTTATATGTGATTCTCCATATATTAAGTTGTTATTATTATCCACCGCATTTGCCATTTCTTTTGTTATCTCTGTATATTCAATTACGCTAGGTTTTCCATTTTTTTTGCAGAATACTCCTACTTTTTCCTCTGGGCTTGCTTTTACTAATGACTTTCCAGCTTCTAAAACTCCATTTTCTTTTGATATTCCTATTAATATTTCATCTACCATATTTGCAAGTGGATTATCTACAGGACCTATAAAAATCCATTCTACGCCTTTTTCTTGCATATCTTTAACAACATTGTTTTTAAACATTGCTTCAAAAATACCGCCATGGCCATCTGCTGCTTCCTTGATTATTCCTTCTTCATTTAAAAGAATTTTTCCTTCTGTATTGACCATAGGAAGTTCTCCTTGTATAAAGAATTTTACTGCTTCTTTTGGATAATTAAAATAATTATTTTTAGCAAAAAACTCTTCTGTTTGAGCGTTATTTTCTCTACTTGTCATTATATACCATGGAATTATTACATTATATTTTTCTTTTGCCCTTTTTAAATTATCACATAATATTTCAAATAAAGACTTAGGATTAGGCTTTACATTTAATATATATGTTCCTTTAGGTCCATTATGTCCGAAGTCTTGTTCCTTGCCCTCCTGCCATTGTAACCACAGCAAGTTTTCCTTTTTTTATTTCTTCTATTCCCTTTTTTAAATACTCTTCTTTTTTATCCTTAGATATTTTTTCCTTTTCTATATAGTCTATTGGCTCAATTAAGTCATTTCCTATTTCTATTTCTTTTTTTATTTGATTATATAGTTCATCTATCTGTTCAAAGTCAATATTTAAGATTTGATTTAACAGGTATTCTTTTTTAGAATCATCTAATTTATCATATTGAGATAATAAATGTTTTTGATTGTATTTTTCTAATATATTTCTAGCCTCATCATATTTGTTTTCCACTTCAATTCTCCTTTCTATATTAACCTATTGATATATTATATCAATTTATTTTTTTAGTCAATAAATCTATTGTTTTTATAAATAAATTAGAATTATTATTCCTTTAGTCTGCTCTATGTTAAACGAAGTTTAAATTTAAATTGTCTCGTTCTTTGTCGGATTAATGAAAAATTTATTTTTCATTAATTTGTTCAAAGATAACACTATTAATTTTTACAAACAATGTGTCGACAGCCCTTTGAGGCGGGGGAATACCCGTGAGCTTGGAGACCATTGTTTTTAAAATTAATATGTTATCTTTTATTATTAATCTAATAAAAATTAATTTACAATAAATTTAATTTATGCCTCAGTAAATTCTATGGAATTATTCACACAAAAAGAGGTTAAAATATTGTATAAAATCAATATTTTAACCTCTTTCTTTAATTTGCTATTTTTCTATCTTCAGTTTCTTCAAAAATCTCTTCTATTCTATGAACGCCTGATGTATTTATAATATATTCATGTAAATCTAAAATTTCTCTTACATTATCGTTAAATGCTGTAACTTCATAACAATTAATAACAGTTATATTATTGCATTTTTTATCTTTATATTTGTTAAACATTTTATCTAAAATTTGATTTACTTCTTTTATATATTTCTCACTTCCACTTACTATTAAATTAATTTTTTCATTTTTTTCTATTATATTTTTTAGATTTTTTTCTAAATTAAAATATTTTTTTATTTTTGTACTTTTCCAGTTTATATTTAATATATTTTGTTTTTCTTCATTATTTATTATTAAATTTGATAAAACTTTATTTATATTTTCATTTAAATTGTATTCAAAAAATGTTTCGATTTTTGTTCCTTCATTTATCTCCTCTCTTATATTTGGTAAAATCATTGTTACCAAATGCATACTACTTACATAGAATCCACACACTTTTTTCATACTAAAAAATCCCCCATTCTCGCATTTCCCTAAGTTTTCTCTACTGGTAAATTTTACCATTTATTTTAAGATATGTCAATTTATTTCGTACTCGTAAATTCGACAATGTATACATGTATATTTTTAAAAATTTGGTTAATACTTTTTTTAAAGAGATTTATTAACAATTTTTATACAAATTTCTATTGGAGGTTTTATAATGAAAAAAATTAAAAATTTGCTTATAATAATATTACTATTATTTATATATTGTATTATATGTGCTTTTTCATATGTCAATGCAGTATCTACAGATATACAAAATAGTGTTTTTAGGTTGCATGTTATTGCAAACAGTGATTCCGATGAAGATCAGAATTTAAAATATATAGTAAGAGATAAAGTTTTAGAATATATTAGTAGCATTTCTAATAGTTCAATGACTAAGGATGAGGTAATTGCCTTAGCTAGTGAAAATATTAATGAAATTCAAAAAATTGCTGAAAATACCATTCATGAAAACGGTTATAATTATTCCGTTAAATTAAATATAGGTAACTTTTCATTTCCTACAAAAAAATATGGTGATATAACATTTCCTGCTGGTTTTTATGATGCATTAAAAATAGAAATAGGTGAAGCAAAAGGTCATAATTGGTGGTGCGTAATGTTCCCTCCTTTATGCTTTGTAGACGTAACAAGTGGAATAGTTCCAGAAGAATCAAAACAAACTATAAGAGATAATTTGTCTGAAGAAGAATATAAACTTCTATCAGAAAATTCAGGAAATATGAATTTTAAGTTTAAGATTGTAGAAATGTTTCAAGACATTAGTATAAAACTAGCTCAATCTTAATAAAGTTATAAAAAACATTGTAAAACTTGCAATTATATGATATATTTTTAATAGTTAGAGTGTGTGCTCACACTCTAGCTATGTTTTTGTTAGTCAAAAAATTTACATTTTTTTCCTACTTAACAAAAAACGCTATTGTTCTAATATAGGGGGATTATATGGAAAAATTAGTTATTAATGGCGGAGTGCCTTTAAAAGGTGAAGTAAATATAAGTGGTGCAAAAAATTCTGCAGTAGCAATTTTACCTGCTACATTACTTATTGATGGAGTTTGCACAATCAATAACTTACCTAATATTGTAGATGTTAAACTTTCATGTGAAATTCTACAAGGCCTAGGTGCTAAAATTAAATGGTTAGACAAAAATAGTATTGAAATTGATACTAGAAATATAACAAATACAGTTGCCCCCATAGATTTAACAAGAAAATTTAGAGCTTCCTATTATTTAATAGGCTCTATGTTAGGAAGAAAAAAAGCTATAGAAGTCGGTCTTCCTGGACGGATGTAATTTGGGAGCTAGACCTATTGACCAACATATAAAAGGATTTGAATTATTAGGTGCTGAAGTTAACATTACTGGTGGAAATGTTTGTGCTACTGCTGATAAACTTATAGGAACTAATATTTATATGGATATTGTTTCTGTCGGTGCAACTATAAATATAATGCTTGCAAGCGTTTTAGCAGAAGGTACTACTACTATAGATAATGCTGCTAAAGAACCTCACATTGTTGATATTGCTAACTTTTTAAATACAATGGGTGCAGATATTAGAGGTGCTGGAACAGATTCTATTAAAATAAATGGAGTAAAATCTCTAAAAGGTGGGCAATCTTATTCTGTTGTTCCAGATCAAATAGAAGCTGGAACATTTATGCTTGCAGCAGTTGCTTCAAAAGGAGATTTAATTATAAAAAACTGTATTCCAGAACATTTAGATTGTGTTACTGCTAAAATTTTAGAAATTGGTGGAAATGTTGCAATAGATGGAGATAAATTAAGAGTTTGGTCTGATAAAAGACCTTCTAAAGCAGTTATTAAGACTCTTCCTTACCCAGGTTTTCCTACAGATTTGCAGCCTCAAATGGGAGTTGTCCTTTCTATTGCAGATGGAACTAGTATTATAAATGAAAGTATTTGGGAATCCAGATTTCAATATACTAATGAATTAAATAAAATGGGAGCTCAAATTACAGCTCAAGGTAAATCTGCTATATTTGAAGGTGTTGAAAGCCTTTATGGTGCTACTGTTTATTCTACAGATTTACGTGCAGGAGCAGCATTAATTATTGCTGGAATAGTTGCTCAAGGTACTACAGAAATATATAACCTTGATCATATAGATAGAGGTTATGAAAATATAGAAGAAAAATTTAGAAATATTGGTGCAAATATTAAAAGAGTTAAGGATGAATTAGATGTTTAAATATTGTAGTTTATATAGTGGAAGTAGTGGAAATAGTTTTTTTATTCAGTCAGATAATACAAATTTATTAGTTGATGCAGGTGTTAGTTCTAAAAAAATATTAACTTCTCTTCGGAGAATTTAATGTTTTAGGTTCACAAATTAGTGCAATACTTGTTACTCATGAACATATAGATCACACTAAGAGTTTAGCAACTTTATCTAATAAATTTGACATTCCTATTTATGCAAATAGAAAAACTTGGAAAGCCTTAAGCAATGTTTCTGAAAAAATAGATAAAAAAAATATAAATTTTTTTAATATATTAGAGAGTTTTAAAGTAGGAGATTTTGAAATATTTCCATTTCCAACCCCTCATGATGCAGCTGACCCTTGTGGCTTTAATATTTATTATAATAACAAAAAAATTAGTATTGCTACAGATATTGGTCATGTTTCTGAAAAGTTAATTGGATATTTACAAAATAGTAATTCTATTTTATTAGAGTCTAATTATGATCCAGAAATACTAAAATATTCTCATTATCCATATTTATTAAAACAAAGAATTTCTGGTGACACAGGGCAGGAAAAGTATTAGCTAATTTATACAACTCTGGATTAAAAAATGCTCTTTTAATACATTTAAGTAAAGAAAATAATTTTCCAGAATTAGCTTATGAAACTGTTCATAATGAAATTTTAAATTGTAAAGGTATTACATTAGATGTCGCTCCTAGGGACAATCCTAGTAAGTTTTTCGAAGTAAGTTAGAGAAAAAGGATATTCTTTTTTTAAGAATATCCTTTTATTAGAAAAAAAATATTTAGAATAAAATTTATGGGGGCTGCAGGGAAAGGAGATAAAAATTACTTATAATTGGGCGAATTTATAAATAATCATCATATAATCCCTGCAAGATAAAAAACGTTTTTTGTCTAGCAGACAACTTAAATTCTGATTTTACTTTATTTAAATTATTTAATTATATTTTATTTAATTTTACCTAATTTTTTTTAATATTTTTTTTGAAAAATTTTTGATTACAATTTTTTTGATTATAAAAAATATAAGAAAAAACATTAAGATTTTAAAAAACATTGTTTCACCTTTTGATTTAAAAGTTTTAATAAATAAGATTTAAAAGTTTCTTAATATGCCATTATAATACCATTTTTTCCAAATAATGTCAACAATTTTTCTACGACAAAATATTACAAATGGCGACTGACGTTAATATTCCTACCAAATCCCCAATTAATGCTGCAACTAACACAAATCTTATTTTCTTAACTCCTACAACACTTGTATATACTGCTATAGTATAGAGTGTAGTTTCTGTTGATCCCATAATAGTAGATGCAATAATTCCCAATCTGCTGTCAACTCCATAAAGCTTCATAATGTCGCTACCTATTGCCACTGATGCACTTCCGAGATATTGGTCTTAGTATTGCAAGTGGCATTATTTCCTTTGGTATTCCTAAAAATTTTATTGCAGGATAAATAATTTTTATTATAAAATCTAATATTCCAGAATATCTTAAAGCTCCTATTGCAACAAATAACCCTACTAAAGTAGGAAAAATTTTTAATACTATTTCAAGCCCTTCTTTAGCTCCATCTAGAAATGTATCAAAAACTTTATTTTTTTCTATTAGCCCATATACTAATATCATTAGTATAGTAAAAGGAATCGCTAAATTTGATAAATAATTAACTATAGCCATAAAATCTCCTTAAAATTTTTTCATCAATATTTTAGCTGCAAAAACAGCAGAGCAGGCCGCAAAAATTGTTGCTATCCATACTGGAATTATCATAACAGTTGGATTTTCTGAACCTAAAGAATTTCTAATAGCTATGACTGTTGTTGGTATTATTTGTATAGATGCAGTATTTAAAACAATAAACATTGCCATAGAATTAGATAATTTATCTTTTTCTCTGTTTTGCTTTTGCATTAATTTCATAGCTTTTAATCCAAGCGGAGTTGCTGCATTTCCTAACCCCATAATATTTGCAATAATATTCATAGTTATTTGTTTATGTGCTTCATCCTTTTCTTTTATGTCCGGAAATATTTTTTTCATTATAGGTTTTAAAATTTTTGATAAATGATCTATAATACGTGTTTTTGATGCAACTTGCATTATTCCATTCCAAAGGCAAATAGTTCCTAATAAAGAAATTGATAAATCCACTGCTAATTTGGTAGATTCAAATATAGAATTATTTACTTCATAAACTCTTCCATTAAAAATGGCATATATGAAAGATGTTATTAAAAATAGTGGCCAAATAATATTTAACATTATATCCCTGTCCTTTAAATAATATTATTCGCTTATTAAATTTTATATGAATATTTTTTAATATAATTTACAAAAAAAGGAAATTAGTATTGACCTTCGGCTTATTTTATGATAGTATTTAATAAAATCGATTTGTCGAAAAATGTAATATTAAGGAGGGCGAATATATGAAATCAACTGGAATTGTAAGAAGAGTAGATGAACTAGGAAGAGTTGTGCTACCAATTGAATTAAGAAATAAATTTGGAATAACAGAAAAAGATCCTATGGAGATATATGTAGATGGGTCTTCTATAATCCTAAAAAAATATGAGCCAAATTGTATTTTTTGTGGAAATTCTAAAAAATTAGTAGATTATCAAGGAAAAATGATTTGTGAAAAATGCGCAGAAAAAATTTCTAAATTAAAAGCAGAATAGAAAAAACTTTTGGGGTCACTATTACAGCATATTATTTTATAAACTAAAAACAGATTAATTTTATATTTTTAATCTGTTTTTATTATTATCTATTATATAAAATACTGATATATCTCATTTTTATTTGTTTTTCTATCTTTTGCTATTTTTTTAATAATTTCTTTTTTATCATATCCTTGTTTTTCATAAAATTCATAATGTTCTTCTAAAGAAATATTATTTAAAAATTCTATTTTTTCTTCTTCTACGCTCTGGCTACTTCCTTCTATTAAAATAACAAATTCGCCTTTTGGATTATTAATATTGCTTATTATTTCAGATACTTTACCTCTAATATATTCTTCATGTATTTTTGTAATTTCTCTTGCCAATACTATATTTCTATCCCCTAAAACCTCTTTTATTGCTTCTAATGTATTTATTAATTTATGTGGAGCCTCATATAATATTATTGTTTGTTCATACATTTTAATATTTTCTAGTTTTTGCAATTTTTCACTTTTGTTTACAGGTAAAAAACCTATAAATACAAATTCTCTAGTTTTCATACCTGAAGGAATTAATGCATTTATTAAAGCGCATGCTCCTGGTACAGGTATTATTTCTATATTATTTTTTATTGCTTCTTTTACAATTTCTTCCCCTGGATCTGATATTGCTGGTGTTCCAGCATCAGATACTAAAGCAATATTATTTCCATTTAATATTTTTTCTATAAGAATATTGCTTTTAGATTTTTCTATTTGCTTATAATAACTTATTAGTGGCTTAGAAATTTCTAAATGGTTTAATAATTTTAGTGTATGTCTTGTATCTTCTGCTGCAATTAAATCAACTTCTTTTAATACTCTTATTGCTCTTAATGTGATATCCTCTAAGTTTCCTATTGGTGTTGCAACTAAATATAAT
>CAKPJR010000041.1 GCA_934162925.1 uncultured Clostridia bacterium
CCTTCATACCACGCAATAATACTTGTAAAAAACCTTAAAGGGTTAAGAAATTTATATGAATTAATATCAGTTTCACATTTAAATTATTTTTACAAAAAACCACGTATTTTAACAAGCGTATTAGAAAAATATAAAGAAGGTTTAATACTAGGTAGTGCTTGCGAACAGGGAGAATTATATAGAGCAATTGTTGCAGGAAAATCAGAAGAAGAAATAGAAAGAATTGCAAAAAGATATGACTATTTGGAAATACAACCACTAGGAAACAATGAATTTATGTTAAGAAATGGAACAGTAGGAAGCAAAGAAGAATTGCAAGACATAAATAGAAAAATAGTTGAACTAGGCGATAAACTAGGCAAAAAAACTGTTGCAACATGTGATGTTCACTTTTTAGACCCAGAAGACGAAATATATAGAAGAATCTTAATGGCAGGACAAGGCTTTTCAGATGCAGATGAACAAGCCCCATTATATCTAAGAACAACAGAAGAAATGTTAAAAGAATTTGAATACTTAGGCAGAGAAAAAGCATATGAAGTTGTTGTTACGAACACAAACTATGTTTCAGATTTGTGTGAAGAAATAAGCCCAATATCACCAGAAAAATGTCCACCAGTATTGGAAAATGCAGAAAGAGATATTCAAGATATTTGTACAAACAAAGCAAAAGAACTATATGGAGATCCACTTCCACAAGTAGTACAAGATAGGTTAAAAAGAGAACTAGACTCAATTATAAAAAATGGATTCTCAACATTATATATAATTGCTCAAAGGCTAGTTTGGAAATCAAATGAAGATGGATATTTGGTAGGGTCCAGAGGATCTGTTGGTTCTTCATTTGTTGCAAATATGCTTGGAATTACAGAAGTAAACTCACTTCCACCACATTACAGATGTCCAAAATGCAAATATTCAGACTTTACTGATTATGGAATAAAAAATGGAGTCGATTTACCAGATAAAACATGTCCAAAATGTGGAGAAAAACTATTCAAAGATGGAATGGATATACCATTTGAAACATTCCTAGGATTTAATGGAGATAAGGAACCTGATATAGACTTAAACTTCTCTGGAGAATATCAATCAAAAATACATAGATATGCAGAAGTGATATTTGGAAAAGGAAAAACATTTAAGGCTGGAACTGTTGGTACAATAGCGGATAAAACAGCATTTGGATATGTAAAAAATTATTTTGAAGAAAGAAATATTCCTGTTACAAATGCAGAAATTTCAAGAATAGTTATGGGGTGTACAGGAGTTAAAAGAACAACAGGGCAACATCCAGGAGGAATTATAGTTGTACCACATGGTAGAGAAATATATGAATTTACTCCAGTACAACATCCAGCCGATGATCCGAATTCAGATATTATAACAACACACTTTGATTATCACTCAATAGATAAAAACCTACTTAAACTAGATATGCTTGGACACGACGATCCAACAGTTATAAGAATGCTTCAAGACTTAACTGGAATAGATCCAAAAACAATACCACTAGATGATAAAAAAACAATGAGTTTATTTACATCAACAAAAGCACTGGGTGTAGAACCAGAGCAAATAGGTTCAAAAACTGGTTCATTTGGAATACCAGAGTTTGGAACAAAGTTCGTAAGAGGAATGCTTGAAGAAACAAAACCAACAACATTTGAGGAATTAATAAGAATATCTCGGATTATCACATGGTACAGATGTGTGGCTTAACAATGCAGAAACTTTAATAAAAGAAGGAAAAGCTACATTAAGTGATGCAATATGTACAAGAGATGATATAATGACATATTTAATAAAAAAAGGCTTAGATCCAAACCATTCATTTAAAATAATGGAAGCAGTTCGTAAAGGAAAAGTAGCAAAAGGTGCAGAGCCAAAATGGGAAGAATACAAAGAAGAAATGAGAGAACATAATGTGCCAGAATGGTATATAGATTCTTGCCAAAAAATAAAATACATGTTCCCAAAAGCACATGCTGTGGCTTATGTAACAATGGCATTTAGAATAGCATGGTTTAAGGTTAACTATCCACTTGCATATTACTGTGCATACTTTAGTATAAGAGCAGATGATTTTGACAGCGAACTGATGATATATGGAAAAGAAAAAGTAAAAGCAAAAATGAAAGAACTAGAAAAGCTTGGAAATGGCATGTCTGTAAAAGAAAAAGGAGTATACACAATATTAGAAATTGTATTAGAAATGTATGAAAGAGGTTTTAAATTTTTACCAATAGACTTATACAAATCACACAGTAACAAATTCCAAATAGAAGATGGTGCAATTCGCCCACCACTTTCTAGTATACCAGGTCTAGGAGGAGTAGCAGCAGAAAGTATATACAATGCAGTACAAGCAGAACATGGAAAATTCATGTCAATAGATGATTTCCAAATAAAATCTAAAGCAGGAAAATCAGTAATAGAAATGCTTACAAAATTTGGGTGCTTTGAAGGAATGAGTAAAAGCAATCAACTTAGTTTATTTGGATAACAGAAACGGAAATAAATGAAATTATTAAGTGAACTAACGGCATAAATTAGTATAAATATTACAATAGTATTACAAATCTATTAAACTACTTGAAAATAATAGAAACAAATGATAAAAGTAGAATATAAATAAGTAAAGGGGTGATAAAAGTGGAAGAGGAAAATAAAATAGAACCACAAGTAGAAGTAAATAATGAATCAAAGAAATTTGACCTAAAAACCTTTGACTATAAAAAATATCTTCCATGGGCAGGAATTGCAGTAGCAGTTGTTGCAGTAATAATTATACTAATATCATTATTAGGAGGAGGACCTAAAAAAGCAGTTAAAAACTTTGTAAGTGGAATGAATAGCAAAAATGCTTCAAAAATAATAAACAGTATAGATTTTGCGGGCTCAGAAGCTTGGAAATATAGCTACGATCCAGATGATTTTTCAGGAGAAGATTATAAAGAATTTATAGAAAATTACAAAGATGTTGATAAAGATGAAATTAAAGACCAACAAGAAGAAATGAAAGAAACATTAGAATATGGATTTACAGAGATGAAAGATAAATATAAATCATTTAAAATGAAAATAGAATCTTTTAAATCTAAAGAAAAAATAGGAAAGAACATGTATGCAATTAAAGCAAGAGTAAATCTTGCAGTAGAGTCAAATGATGAAGAGAGTGATGAAATAGACACTACAAAAACAGCTACATTTATAGTTTACAAGAACAAAATAGTATATTCAGAATTGTTTGGGCTATATTAATGAATTACTTTTAACCAAAAACTCTTAGTTTTTAAAATGGACTAAGAGTTTTTTTCTTTAGAATTACCGGATATACTAAAAATAAAACCTAAAACTAGACAAAATTCGATTTTTATTATATAGTTCATAATAAGTTCATAATGATTTGATAATATATGAAAGCATTAGAAGTGGTAGTAAAATATAAATCCAAATATCATCCCCTTTTGTTTTTATATATTACCACTTCTATTTAATAAACTAGGAATCTTCTTATTTCCTAGTTTATAAAAAATACTATAATCGATATTGCCTTTGAGATTTCCTCATTTTATTAGGAAATTCAAATCGGCGAGAACAAGGGGCGACTCCACGTCGCTTTGTTGTAGTAAGAGGTGAAATATGTTTAGAATTTTAATAGTAGAAGACGATAAAAACCTAAGAAAATTAATAACTACTTATTTAAAGAAAAATGAATATATAACATATGAAGCAACAAATGGCTTAGAAGCCTTAGATATAATGGACACAAACTATATAGACTTAATTATAAGTGACATTATGATGAAAGAAATGGATGGATATGAATTAACAAAAAGTTTAAGGGACGCAAATTATACTATTCCAATTTTATTGGTTACAGCAAAATCAACAATTGCAGATAAAAAAGAGGGATTTCTTTTAGGTGCAGATGATTATATGGTAAAACCAATAAACATGGAAGAATTACTGCTTAGGGTAAAAGTTTTACTAAGAAGAGCAAATGCTGCAAATGAGCAAAAACTTATAATAGGAAACTTAATAATATACTATAAGCAAATGTCAGTTTTATATAAAGGAAAAAATTATCAGCTAGCGCAAAAAGAATTTCAGCTATTATATAAGCTATTAAGCACACCAGATACAATATTTACAAGACAAGAGTTAATAGAAGAAATTTGGGGGCTAGATAGTGAGTCTGACTTTAGAACAGTTGATGTTCATATAAAAAGAATTAGAGAAAAATTAAATGATGTAAAAGAATTTGAAATAGTAACAATACGTGGAATAGGCTACAAAGCAATAATAAAAAAGGGTAATTAGTATGCTAAAAAAGATATTTGAAAAGATTTTTGGAAAAAGAAATTCAATACAAAGAAAAGTTATAACAACATCTATAATATATATTTTAATTGTAATTGCAGTAACAATATTACTTTTTTATTTGTTTGTACATAAATCTATAAAAATGGAATTAGTCGAAATAAGTATAAAACAGAAAAGTGAAGTAAAAGAGCTTTTAGGAATGTCTGGTAAAAGTATTAGATTAGTTATTACAAGTATAATTATTACTACAATAGGACTAATTGCATATGTAACAAGAAAGACGCTTAACCCTGTAGCGAAAATTACAGAAGCCACAAAAAAAGTTGCAGCAGGAGATTTTACAGTACAATTACAAACAGATAGAAACGATGAACTTGGAGAGTTAACTCATAATTTCAATAAAATGGTAAGGGAATTAAATAGTATAGAATGTTTACAAAAAGATTTTATAAATAATGTGTCACATGAAATAAAAACACCAATAAGCTCTATACAAGGATTTGCAAAGCTTTTAGAAGAAGATGATTTATCAAAGGAAGAAAGAAAAGAATATTCTGCAATAATAAAAGAAGAAGCAGACAGACTGCTATATTTATCTACAAATATGTTAAAGCTTGCAAAATTAGAAAACCAAGAAAGACTAGAAAATACAGAAGAAATATGCATAGCAGAGCAAATAAGAAGAACAATAAGTGTGCTTGAGCCAAAGTGGAAAGAAAAAAATATAAAATTCAATGTATCATTAAAGGAAGACAAAATATTTGGAGAAAGAGACTTATTGTTTCAAGTTTGGATGAATATAATTGAAAATTCAATAAAATATTCTAAGCAAAATGGACAAATAGATATAAAAATGAAAACAGAGGAAAACAAAATAATTACTGAAATAAAAGATAATGGACAAGGAATAAGCAAAGAAGAATGTGAAAAAATATTCGATAGATTTTATCAAATAGACAAAACACATTCAGGAAAAGGTGTAGGACTAGGACTTGCAATTGTAAAAAGAATAATAGAATTATCTAATGGTTCAATAAATGTAAAGAGTGAATTAAATAAAGGAACTATATTTACAATAACATTACCAATAAAAATGTAATTTGCGTGAGGGGGAATTCTAGGGACTGTCCCTTAAAATCCCCAAACCTGGGGAGTTTGGGGACTGTCCTGAATTCACCCAAAAGGATTTGTTTAAATATACCTAATAACATTATTCGGGCAGACACAGGTCCTGCCCCTACATTTATGGTGAATTCTACGATGCCTTTGGGTCGCCAAGGCGGCAACCCCTACAATATTTATAACGAATTCTTTTTGGGGCGTATGCAATACGCCCCTACAAATCCAACATCAATTAAGCAAATTACAGTGTATAAAATCTAATAATAAAGGTGAAAAAGATGAATAAGAAAAAACAAACATTAAAAATAGCAGGAATTAGCATATGGAGAATACTAACATATTTTATAATATATAGCATAGCAGGATATTTTATAGAAACAGCATTTGGACTTCTAACAAAAGGAGTTTTAGAAAGTAGAAAAGGCTTTTTGTATGGACCTTTTTGTCCAATATATGGATTAGGAGCAGTTGTAATGATATTAGGATTACAATGCTTTAAGAAAAATAATTATACTTTGTTCTTTGGAGGATTTTTAGTAGGCTCTATAGTTGAATACTTAATAAGTTATTTTGGAGAACTAATATTTAAAGTGAATTGGTGGGATTATTCAGATAAATTCCTTAATATAAATGGAAGAATATGCTTTACTTTTTCACTATTTTGGGGCTTGCTCGCAATATATTTAATAAGACATTTTAATATAATTGTAGATAAACTAATAGACAAAGTAAAACAGAAAGTTCCAACAAAATATTTAAAAGCTTTGGTAATAGCAGGAACTGTTATTTTGGCAATAGATGGAATATTAACTGCACTTGCCTTGAAACTATTTTTTGCAAGAACTGTTTATACATATGACTTAAATATAGTAAATAAAAGCAAATATATTAGTGAATACAAGAGAAAAGAAGAACTTGGAAGAATTTTAGAAATTGAAAACAAAGTCTTTTCAGATAAGAAGATGCTAAGAACATTTCCAAATCTAAAATTAAAGGCAGAAAACCGGAGAACTTATTTATATGGACTCTATTTATAAAGATATACAACCATATTATTATAAATTTAAATATTAAAATAAAACAATAAAAGAAGGCGAAAAAATGATACATATAGGATTAGACGTTGGGTCAACAACAGTAAAAATAGTAGTAATGAACGAAAAATTAAATACAATTTATACTTCATATCAAAGGCACTTTTCTGATACAAGAAAAACTATTTATGAATGTATGAATAAGATTATAGAAAAATATCCAAACGAAGAAATGAAAATTGCACTTACAGGATCTGGAGCACTTTCTGTATCGGAATTTTTAGGAATGCCATTTATACAAGAAGTTGTTGCATGTAAAAGAGCAATAGAAAGGTATATACCAAAAACAGATGTAGCAATAGAACTAGGTGGAGAAGATGCTAAAATAATATATTTTGATAGCTCTATAGAACAAAGAATGAATGGAACTTGTGCACGGCGGAACAGGAGCATTTTTAGATCAAATGGCGAGTCTTTTAAACACTGATACAATAGGATTAAATGAACTTGCAAAAGAGCATAAAACAATATATCCAATAGCATCAAGATGTGGAGTCTTTGCAAAAACAGATGTACAACCACTTTTAAATGAAGGAGCTGCTAAAGAAGATATTGCCGCTTCTATTTTCCAAGCCGTAGTAAACCAAACAATAAGTGGACTTGCATGTGGAAGACCTATAAAAGGAAATGTAGCATTTCTAGGAGGACCACTAAGTTATTTATCTGAATTAAGAAATCAGTTTATTAAAACATTAAACCTGAAAGATGAGGAAATTATATTTCCAAAAGAAGCCCATCTTTTGGTTGCAAAAGGGGCAGCTTTAGAATCAGTTGTTTATAATCCAATATCAATAGAAAAATTAAAGGGAAAACTAGAATTATTAAAAAGCTATAAAGACAATACAGAAGATCACTTAAAACCTTTGTTTACAATTCAAGAAGAATATAGAGAATTTCAGAAGAGACACGGGAAAGATAAAATAAAAAGAGAAGACTTGAAAAAGCATAAAGGTAAATGTTTTTTAGGAGTTGATGCTGGATCTACTACAAGTAAATTAGTGTTAATAGATGAAAACGGAACACTTTTATATTCTGCGTATAAAAATAATGAAGGAAAACCATTAGAAAGTGTTATAAATATGCTTAAAAAATTATATACAAAAATTCCTGAAGGAGCATATATAGCATATAGTGGAGTTACAGGGTATGGAGAAAAATTAATTCAAACAGCATTAAATATGGAAATTGGAGAAATAGAAACAATTGCTCATTATACAGCAGCTAAAACATTTATGCCAAATGCAACAAGCATTGTAGACATAGGTGGACAAGATATGAAATACATAAAAATAAGAAATGGAGCAATTGATAATATAATGCTAAACGAAGCCTGCTCATCAGGCTGTGGCTCTTTCTTAGAAACATTTGCAAAAAGTTTAAATTTAAGTATGGATGAATTCGTAAGAGAAGCAATTAACTCTAGAAAGCCAGTAGACTTAGGTTCAAGATGTACAGTATTTATGAATTCAAAAATAAAACAAGCCCAAAAAGAAGGTTATTCTGTGGGAGATATATCTGCAGGACTTTCATATTCAATTATAAAAAATGCAATACAAAAGGTTATGAAAATAAGAGATGTAAGTACTTTAGGAGATAACATTGTAGTTCAAGGAGGAACTTTCTATAATGATGCTGTTTTAAGAGCATTTGAATTAATTGTTGGAAAAAATGTTATAAGACCAGACATAGCTGGGCTTATGGGGGCTTATGGAGTAGCCTTAATTGCAAAAGAAAAATATATGAAGAACAATAATAATTCATATAAATCATCAATATCAAAAAGTGATGAAATAGATCAGTTAAAAATAAATGTAATGCATACTAGATGCAAAGGTTGTGAAAATCAGTGCTTACTTACAATAAACCAATTTTCTAATGGAAAAAGGTTCATATCAGGAAACCGTTGCGAAAAGGGAGCAGGACTTGAAAAAGGCAGAAAAGAAATTCCTAATTTGTATGCATATAAATATAATAGATTATTTGGTTATAAACCATTAGAAAAAGAAGAGGCTAAAAGAGGAGAAATAGGAATTCCAAGAGTACTGAATATGTATGAGGATTATCCATATTGGTTTACTCTATTTACAAAATTAGGATTTAGAGTAATTCTATCCGAAAAGACAAATAGAAAAACTTATGAAAAAGGAATGGAAAGTATACCATCTGAATCTGTTTGCTATCCGGCAAAGCTTTCTCATGGGCACATAGTAAGCCTTTTAGAACAAGGAATAAAAACAATATTTTATCCTTGCATAATGCATTCTAGAAAAGAAGATAAAAATGCAAACAACGATTATAATTGTCCTATTGTAATTTCATATTCTGAAAACTTAAAGAATAATATGGAAGATCTTAAAGACAAGGATATACAATTTATAAACCCATTTTTACCATTTGATAAAAAAGGACTAGAGGAAAGATTTTTAGAAATAGAAGAATTAAAAAAATATAATTTCAAAAAAAAAGAATTAAAAGAAGCAATTAAAGAAGCTGAAAAAGAATACCAAAAATTTAGAGAAGACATAAAGAAAAAAGGAGAAGAAACATTAGAATATTTAAAACATAATAATTTAAAAGGAATCGTCCTTGCAGGAAGACCATATCACTTAGATACAGAGGTAAACCATGGTATAGATAAAATGATTACAAGTTTAGGACTAGCAGTTCTTACAGAAGACAGCATAGCACACTTGGGAGAAGTAAAAAGACCAATAAGAGTAGTAGACCAATGGATGTTCCATTCTAGATTATATAGAGCAGCAGATTTTGTAGGAAAAACAGACTATTTACAACTTGTACAATTAAACTCTTTTGGATGTGGAGTTGATGCTGTTACAACAGACCAGGCACAAGAAATTCTTGAAAGCTACAACAAAATGTACACATTAATAAAAATAGACGAAATAAACAATTTGGGAGCTATAAGAATAAGAATACGTTCCTTAATAGCAAGTATGAATAATAGATGCAATATAGAAGAAAAACATACAGGAATCTATCAAATAGAAAAGAAACAATTTACAAAAGAAATGAAAAAAGATTATACAATTTTAATACCACAAATGGCGCCTATACATTTTGAACTTTTCGAAGCGGCATTAAATTCTGAGGGGTACAATGTTAAAGTACTTAGAGAATGTACAATGAATACTGTAGCAACTGGATTAAAATATGTAAATAATGATGCATGTTATCCATCAATAC
>CAKPJR010000042.1 GCA_934162925.1 uncultured Clostridia bacterium
ATTAGAAAAAGTAATGGAAAATAAAGAAATTTACACAAGTAAGGAAAATAACGAAATTGCATTACCAATAACTCAGAATGATAATAAACAAAGAAAATATAACTCTCAGGTTATATACCCTATAATATCTGATGGCGATGTAATACGGTAGTGTTATTTTACTATCTAAAGAACAAAATACTAAAATGGGAGATATTGAACTAAAAGTAGTTCAATCTGCTGCCGGTTTTTTAAGTAGTCAAATGGAAATTTAGTTAAAAATCCGTTCGAAGTTATTTCTTAAAAATTCAAGAAATAGCTCCGAGCGGATTCTTGACATTATTTATTATTAGCTATAAAATTGAATTGTAATAATTTTAATTTTAGGAGATACACAAATGAAACAAGAATTAGATTTTTATAGTAAAACGAATTTAAAATCATATAATTTAAATGAAACTATGCGTTATCAATTAGGTATGCTTGATTCTTTAGATGCATTTACAAGACAACATTCCGAAAACGTTGCAAATATAACTTGTCGTTTATGTGAATATTTACATATGGACTCTAGTTTTACCGTTTATTGCACAACTTGCGCTTATTTACATGACATTGGTAAATTATTTATACCTCCAAAAATTCTTCAAAAAAATGGTCCTTTAACAGATGAAGAATACGAAATTATTAAAACACATACTACTATTGGATATAAAATGTGTATGGATGATCCAAAGCTTCGACCATATGCTGCTGGTCCAATATATCATCATGAAGCTTTAAATGGAACTGGATATCCTAAAGGTCTAACTAGAAAAGATATTCCTATAGAAGGACAAATTATAAGAGTTGCAGACGAATTTGATGCAATTGTTAGTAAAAGGCAATATAAATCTCACGTTGGAATCAGTGACACATTAAAACTTTTAATTGAAGAAACACAGCCGGTTGTTCCCAAATCAGTCGCTTTAAAAAGTATGGAAGAAAATGCCATAATAGGTAAAATAAGTCCTAGAATCGTAAGGGCATTGTTTAAAGTTGTAATAGATGATATTAATTATGAAATAAGTGGTATTTTTGATTATACTAAATATTTAGATAATCAAATTAAAAGGTTAGAGAAAATTAATAGCTACAATATAAAAAAAGAAAAAACTTCAAGACAAAAAAAGAAAGAATATCTCTCTGCTTGTATGAAGTTAATGTTTGAAAAAGGTGAAGATTTTAGAAATTATAAATATATCTTAGAAGAATATAGAACAGCATATCTAAAAAGAAAAGAAATTATTGATAATTTATTTGCTGAAATTAAATTAATAAAAAAATTAAGAGTTTAACCCTCTTAATTTTTTATATAATAGGAAAGTGATACTTTCCTATTATACATATATAAAGCAACAATCGCTATTGCATTTGAGATTTTCTCCTTTTAGTAGAAAACTCAACTCGGACGAGAACAAGTAAGAAATTTCTCATTTTATATTCTTCATTAACTTTAAGATTTGCTTAGTTCTAAATATTTTGGTGACATGCTTCTTAATTTTTGTACTATTATTTCTAGATTATCTACTAAATAATCTACATCTTTTCTGGTATTTTCATCTCCAAAAGTTATTCTTAAAGACCCATTTGCTAATTCGTCTTCTAATCCAATTGCCATTAATACATGTGACGGTTCTGAGGAACCTGTATTACATGCCGATCCACTTGATGCACATATTCCAACTGCATCTAAATTTAGCAATAATGACTCTCCATCAACAAATCTAAAAGACACATTAGCATTACCTGGCAATCGCCTCTTTCTGTCCCCATTTATTTTTACGTAAGGTATTTTTTCCTCTATTTGTTCAAAATAATAGTCTCTCAATTTTATTAATTTATTATTATACTTATCTAAGTTTTGTTCTGCTAATTCTATTGCTTTCCCTAACCCTACTATTCCTGCAACATTTTCAGTTCCTGCTCTTAAATTTTTTTCTTGATGTCCTCCATCTTGTAATTTTTTGCATTTAATGCCCTCTTTTTTATATAAAACCCCTATTCCTTTTGGTCCATAAAATTTGTGTGCAGACATAGATAATAAATCAATATTCATTTGTTTTACATCAATTTTAATATTTCCAACAGCTTGAACACTATCTGTATGAAATAATATTCCATGTCTTTTTGCTATTTTCCCTATTTCTACTATTGGCTCAATAGTACCTATTTCATTATTTGCAAACATTATACTTATTAGTATTGTTTCATTGGTTATTGCATTCTCCAATTCATTTAAATCTATCATTCCACTGCTATCTACATTTAGATATGTCACTCTAAAGCCTTCTTGTTCTAAGCTTTTGCAAGCATCTATAACTGCATGATGTTCTATTTTGCTAGTTATTATATGATTTCCTTTTTCTCTGTTTGCATAAGCAATTCCCTTTATTGCAAGATTATCGCTTTCACTTCCGCAACTTGTAAAATATATTTCTTTTGGATTGCAGTTAATTGCTTTTGCCACTCTTTCTCTTGCTTCCTCTATTGCTCTTTTGGAATCTCTTCCAATGCCATACATTGCTGAGGCATTTCCATATTCTATGCTAAAATATGGAAGCATTTCTTTTAATACTTCTTCTTTTACTGCTGTTGTTGCAGCATGATCAAAATATAAATTTTGTTGCATAATATCCCCTCAATTTTATTTTTCTTATACTATATATTATGCTTAAATTTATAAAATATTTTCTATATTCAACAAAAAAAGATTGAAACTAATAATTTCAATCTTTTAATTTTGATACCATCTAGCAACTTTAATGTTTTTATATTTATCAAGAACATCCATATATTTTTGATATTCATCTTCCCAAAGCAAATTTGGTACTTTATCAAATGCATCAAATACTTTCTCTGCCTCTGACAAAAAAATCAATTGCTCTTGTGCCGTTAATTTTTCATATTTTTTTGCAAATCTATATAATTTATCTAACATTTGGTTTGCTTCTATAAAGCTCCAAAAATCTTTTACTTTTATTCCTGCAAGTTTTATTTGTGCAATTGCAAATAAAACTAATGCAACTATTAATACTATTAATATGTATATAAATATTATAACTGCCATCTTTTGCACCTTCTCTTTTTCCTAAGTATGAATTTATTATACCATACCCTTCCAGATTTGGCAATTATTATAGTTTTTATTTTTTTATTGTGCTATAATTGTTTCATTATGATTAAAATTTAATAAATAGTGAAAAATCTCAGGAGGGTTTTATGGATAGATTTAAAAGTGTCAAAATTGCAGGAATACTAGGCATTTTTGGAAATATATTTTTACTAATTATCAAGGCTTCTGTTGGCTTTATTAGCAAGAGTCAGGCAATGATTGCAGATAGTGTAAATAGTGCTGGCGATATTTTTGCTTCATTAATGACTTTTATAGGTAATAAAATTGCAAGTAAACCTGGTGATAATAATCATAATTTTGGTCATGGAAAATCTGAATATATATTTTCCTTCTTAATTAGTATTTCTATGATTGCAGTTTCTATAAAACTCTTAATAGATGCTATAAGTTCTCTGATTTCAAGAAATGAACTTACTTACTCTATATATTTAATACTTGTATGTATTGTAACTATTATTACTAAAATGTTTTTATTTATATATACAAATAAATTAAATAAAAAGTTCAATAATATATTGCTAAAAGCAAATGCAAAAGATCATTTCAATGACTGCATTGTAACCACCTTTACTTTAATTTCTATTTTACTTGCTTCAATAGGAATTTATTGGTTTGATGGTATTGTTGGTATTGGAATTGCTATATGGATATGTTATTCACGGAATTAAAATTTTTATTGAAAGTTACAATGTTCTTATGGATATTTCTGTAGATGAAGATACAAAAGATTTAATTTTGAATTTAATCCATAATTATAAAGATATTAAACAGATAGGCAATTTATATTCTACACCTTCTGGTTATAAATATATTATTATATTAACTATATTTGTAGATGGAAACATGTCTACATTTAATAGCCACAAACTAGCTGATGATTTAGAACAAGACATAAAAAAATTAGATAATGTAGCAGACGTAATTATTCATGTAAATCCTATATAGCCAAAAGAAAGCAGTAACACTACTCTATGTTACTGCTTTCTTTTTGAAAATTATTTCTTATACTTGGCTCTCTTGGCCATTCCGCCTCTTATGTGCCGTTCTGCTTTATTAATATCTAAAAGCTCTCTTACTTTCCTATATAAAACCGGGTCAATCCACATCAATTTTACACTGAGATCGTGATGTATCGTGCTCTTTTTTTGTCAATATTAAAAGCTATTACTTGCTTACTTTTACTTTTATTTTTATACTGTCATCCTTTGCTGTTACTTTAGCTGTGTCTCCATTTTTTAAATTTCCATCTAGAATTTCCTCTGCAATTTTATCTTCTAACATAGTTTGAATTGCTCTTCTTAAAGGTCTAGCTCCATAATTTGTATCTGTTCCTTTTTTTATAATTAACTCTTTTGCAGATTTATCTATTTCTAATTTAATTTCTTTTTCTTCTAGTCTTTTCTTTATTTGTTTTAGCATGATATCTACAATTTGAGTCAATTCTTCCTCTGTTAGTTTGTGGAATACGATTATTTCATCAATACGATTTATAAATTCTGGTCTAAATTGTTTCTTTAATTCTGCCATAACTTCTTTTTTAATTTCTTCGTATTCTTTATCACTTTTTTCTTCATTTGTTCCTGCAAAACCTAATGATTTTTTATCTGTTATTAATCTTGCACCTATATTAGAAGTCATTATAATTACGCAGTTTTTAAAGTTTACTGTTCTTCCATGCGCATCTGTAAGTCTTCCATCATCTAGTATTTGCAATAGCATATTCAAAACATCTGGATGTGCTTTTTCTATTTCGTCAAATAAAATTACTGAATATGGTTTTCTTCTAACTTTTTCTGTTAGACCTCCACCTTCATCAAATCCAACGTATCCTGGAGGCGAGCCAATCATTTTAGAAGTAGAATGGCTTTCCATATATTCAGACATATCTACTCTTATTATTGCGTTTTCATCTCCAAATAGGTTTTCTGCTAAAGCTTTAGATAGCTCAGTTTTACCAACACCTGTTGGTCCTAAGAACATAAATGAGCCTATTGGTCTATTTGGATCTTTTAATCCTACCCTACTTCTTTTTATAGCTTTTGCAACAGCATTTACCGCTTCTTCTTGCCCTATTACTCTTTCGTGTAAAGATTTTTCTAAATTTTTAAGTTTTTCATTTTCATTCTGAGTAATTTTTTGAACAGGAATTCCTGTACTTAAAGCTACAACTTCTGCTATATCTTCTGCAGTTATATTCCTTACATTTTTTATATTTTTATTTTTCCAACTATCTTTTTCTTTTTGCAATTTTTCTTTTTGTTTATGCTCTTTATCTCTAAGTTCTGCTGCTTTTTCAAAATCTTGTACAGTAATTGCTTCTTCTTTTTCTTTTTCTGTTTTTTCTATTTCTTCTTCCAATTTTTTTATTTTATCTGGTTCTGTATATGTTTTTAGTCTTGCTTTAGATGATGCTTCATCAATTAAATCTATTGCTTTGTCTGGCAAGAATCTATCTGTTATGTATCTTGTAGATAATTTTACAGCAGCTTCAATTGCTTCATCTGTAATTTTAACATTATGATGTGCCTCATATTTATCTCTTAGTCCCTTTAATATTTCTATACTATCTTCAGTATTTGGCTCATCTACTGTAACAGGTTGAAATCTTCTTTCTAATGCACTATCTTTTTCTATATATTTTCTGTATTCATTTAATGTTGTTGCACCTATTATTTGAACTTCTCCTCTTGCAAGTAAAGGTTTTAAAATATTTGCTGCATCTATTGCGCCTTCTGCTGCTCCTGCTCCAACTATTGTATGAATTTCATCTATAAATAATATTACGTCTCCAGCCTTTTTTACTTCTTTCAATGCCTTTTTTATTCTTTCTTCAAAGTCACCTCTGTACTTTGCCCCAGCTACCATTCCAGATATATCAAGAGTTACTACTCTTTTGTCTTTTAAAATTTCTGGAACATTTCCTTCCACTATTTTTTCTGCCAAGCCTTCTACAACAGCAGTTTTACCAACACCTGGCTCACCAATTAAACATGGATTATTTTTAGTTCTTCTAGATAATATTTGTATTATTCTTTCTATTTCTTTTTTTCTTCCAATAACAGGATCTAATTTTCCTTCTCTTGCCTCTTTAGTTAGATCATTTCCAAATTGATTAAGAGTTTGTGTAGAATTATAGCTATTTGGTTTGCCTGAATTTTTGTTTTGTTCTTCTCCACTTTCAGTTTCGTTTATTACTTTTACTATCTCATTATATAATTTTTGTGGATTTACATTTAAGTCAAGCATAATTCTTACTGCAATGCTATCCGCCTCTCTCATAATTCCAATTAATAAATGCTCTGTTCCTATATATTCTGACCCTAATCTTCTTGCCTCTCTAAAAGCATTTTCTATTACTCTTTTAGTTCTTGGTGTAAACCCAATAGTTTGATTTTGCGATACTTCTCCTGTTCCAATTAATTCTTCTATTTTATCTATCACCTTTTCTTCTGTTACTCCTTGGTTTTCCAAAACTTTACTAGCAATTCCATTTCCTTCTTTTACTAAGCCATATAGTAAATGTTCTGTTCCTATATAGTTGTGTCCTAATTCAATTGCCATTTCATTTGCTATTTCAAGAGCCTTTTCTGCCCTTGCTGTAAATTTATATGTCATAAAAATCACCCTCCTTTATTAAATTTTGATTTAATTGTAATTTGCAACGTAAATTACAATTTATTGCATTATAATTTGTTTTACTATTTCTGCTCTTTTTACATCTCTTTCATATCCGTCTAATGTTTGTCCAACGTATTTTTGTAAATTTGCAGGTTTTGTATACATTTCTAGTTTTCTTACTTTTAAATCATTCAACTCTTTAATTATTCCCATATCTGTACCTAATTTAACATCTGATAATAATATATTTGCTTCTTCTGATGAAAGTTTTCTACTATTTGCAAGTATTCCATACGCTCTATATACTTTGTCTTCTAATTCTATTTGATTTTTTGCAAGTATTTTTCTTGCCAAACGTTCTTGTTCTATTACTTTGTCTGTAATTATCTTCAAATTTCTAATAACTTCTTGTTCTGAAATGCCTAGCGACTGCTTATTAGATATTTGATAAATGTCTCCTGAGCTTTTGCTTCCTTCTCCGTAAATGCCTCTAATATTCATATCAAAATTATTTACAACTTCTAATACTTTTCTAATATTTCCTGTCTTTGCAAGTGCTGGCAAATGTACCATTACTGAAGATCTTAGTCCTGTTCCTACATTTGTTGGACAACTTGTTAAAAATCCATATTTATCGTTATATGCATATGGAACTAATTGTTCTAACTTTTTGTCTATTTCTATTGCCAAATTTAATAGATTTTCTAATTCAAGTCCAGCAGAAATAACTTGAAGCCTTATATGGTCTTCTTCATTTATCATTATACATATGTTTTCTTCATCATTTATTACTATTGCACCAGTCTCAGATTTATTATATGCAAACTCTGGACTTATTAAATGCTTTTCTACTAAGCTTAATTTAGTAATATCATCTATATCTTTTAGCCTTAATAGTTTAAGTCCATACCCTAAACTTGGAACTATGTTTTCTACTATTTCTATTATTTTTAAAGCATCATTCTTTGTATATCTATTCACAAAAGAAAATCCTTTTATATTTCGTGCTAATCTTATTCTTGTACTAAAAACTACATCACTTTCATTTCCAGACTGTAAATACCAATTTAACATGCACTCTTCCTCCTTCAAACTCTATAATTATTATTGCCTTTGAGATTTTCTCATTTTATTTAAAAACTCAAATAGGCTAGACTACTTAAGTCACTTTGTTTTTTCACTTTTTACTTGTTTTCTAATTCTTTTATTTCATCCCTAATTTTTGCTGCATCTTCATATCTTTCATCTGCTATTGCTTTTTTCAAATCTTTTTGTAATTTTTCTAACTTAGTTTCTTCTTTTACTTCTTTTTTATTTTCCTGTTCAAAATTATCAAAATCTTCTACTGCGCTATTTAAAGCTCTTCTTCCTCTGTACTCGTTGCTTCCATGTATTCTTTTTAGTAATGAATCTATTTTATTAGAAAATACATTATAACATTCTGGACATCCAAATTTTCCCTGATTAACAAACTCATCATATGTTAAATTGCAATTGTCACATTTCAATTCCTTTACTGTTTGGAACAATGGCATAAACTCTGGTGAATTGTATTCTTCATCTTCCAATAGCCCTCCAAAGAAACTAGAAAAGTCTATTGGCATTTTAAAATCAATATTGTCTAATCCTAATTTATGGCTACACTCTTCACATAGCATCATTTCTCTTTTTTCTCCATTAACAATTTCTGTATATTTAACATTTGCCTCTTTTTTATTACATTTTTGACACAACATAATTACTACCTCCTTTAATTAATCCTCTACAAGGTTAAGTATCATATTTTTAAAAATACTTGCCCTTAATTTATCTTTTATCTCTTGTGGTACTACAAGCACATTATCGCTTGTTGCTACTTTTAATAGCTTTGCTTCTGTCTTATTTATAATGTCATATGATAAAAAGTTACTTATAAAAATATCTACCTCATTTGATGTTATTTTATCTCCCATGCTAGTTATTATATGCATTAAATAGTTACTTTTTGTTATATTTACTTTTTTAATTCTTATATGGCCTCCACCACCACGCCTACTTTCTACATAATAACCTTGTGATGGTCTAAATCTTGTAGATATTACATAATTTATTTGTGATGGCACACAATTAAATTTTTCTGCCAATTCATTTCTTTGTATTTCTACATAATCTTGTTCATCATCAAATAAATCTTTTATAAATTCCTCTATTACATCTGACATTTTCATGTCATTCACCTCTTTTTTGACTTTGACTTTCTTTGACTATTAATAGTATAACATATTTTAAAAAACATTCAAACCTTAAATCTCAATATTTTTAATTGTATTTTATTGTTTTTACTTATTTTTATATTAATATCTTCCTTTTTCTCACTCAATCTTAGTTTATTGCAATTTTTGTTTCAATTACTATAATATATTCGAGTTGCCGAGAATCCCACCTTCTACCTCAATTAAATAAATTGTAATTTGAATAAGAATAACTCTTACCCATTTATTTTAATAATATTTTTTAAATTATTGACTCTTGAAAATATATAAATTATAATATACATAAATTATAAAATTTAACAAAAAATACAAAAGAAAGGATG
>CAKPJR010000043.1 GCA_934162925.1 uncultured Clostridia bacterium
AATATTGCTTTAATAACTATAAATAGTCATATTAATCCATTAAAATCAAAATATAAAAAAATAAAGAAAATAGTAATTTCTTTAGATAAAATAAAAACTGATATATTAAAAAATATTAATCTATTTATAAACGATGAACATTCTAATAATAAAAAGCAAATTCAAAGAGAGGAAGAATTAAAGCCATGGCTTAATTACAGAGTAAATTTATTTGTAGATAATAGTAATCTTGAAGGTGCTCCTGTAATTATGGACTCTAATTATCAATATCTTAATATGTTTGGAAAATTAGAATATGAAAATCAATATGGAATGCTAAAAACTGATTATACAATGTTAAAGCCTGGTCTTTTACACAAAGCTAATGGAGGTTACATTATATTACAAGCAAGTGATTTATTATCAAATCAAATATGCTATGATGCATTAAAAAAATCTTTACTTGTAAAAGAATTAAATATAGAGAACAATATGGAACAACGTTCATATATGGTAATGATTTCCTTAAAACCTGAACCTATACCTCTTAACGTAAAAGTACTACTATTAGGTGATTCCGAAATTTATCATGCACTACTTGCTTTAGATCCAGAATTCAAGAAATTATTTAAAATAAAAGCAGAATTTGAAGAATCAGCTCCTAGAACAGATTCTAATATATTAAAACTTGCAAATTTCGTTAATAGTTTTTCTAAAAGAGAAGGCATGCTTCCTTTAGATAAAGGGGCAATGGCAAGGGTTGTTGAATTTGCTTCTAGACTATCAGATGACAAAAATAAACTATCTACAAAATTCAATGAAATTGGAGAAATAGTTGCTGAGTCATCAACTTGGGCAAGGCTTTCTAGAAAGAAAATAGTAACTAAAGAATACGTAGATAAAACTCTTGCAGAGAGAATTGATAGAATAAAAAAATATGATTCTAGATATTTAGAAATGATAGAAGAAAATACTTTACTTATTAGTACTACTGGTTTTGAAGTTGGTGTTATAAATGGACTTACTGTCATGACTATTGGCGGTTATAGTTTTGGTAAACCAGCTAGGATAACAGCAAATACTTATATGGGTAAAGAGGGCGTTATAAATATAGAGCGCGAAGCAGAAATGTCTGGTCCAACACATTCAAAGGGTGTATTAATACTTTCTGGATATTTAGGCGAAACTTTTGCCCAGGACTTTCCTTTATCACTTAGTGCAAGTTTATGTTTTGAGCAATTATATAATGGAGTAGATGGTGATAGTGCTTCTAGTACAGAAGCTTATGCTATACTTTCTAGTTTATCTGGTATTCCTATTAACCAATCAATTGCAGTTACTGGCTCTGTAAATCAAAAGGGATTCATACAACCTATTGGTGGTGTTAATGAAAAAATAGAAGGTTTCTACCAAGTTTGTAAAAACAGAGGACTGGATGGAAGCCATGGAGTTATAATTCCTATTCAAAATGTTATGAACCTTCATTTATCAGATGAGGTTATTGAAAGTGTTAAAAATGGTGACTTTCATATTTATGCAATTTCTTCTTTGGATGAAGGCATAGAAATATTAACTGGTGTACCTGCTGGTAAAAAGAATAAAGACGGTAATTTCCCTGCTGGAACAATTAAGTATTTAGCATATGAAAAATTAAAACATTATAATGAAAATGCAAAGAATAAATAAGAAAGATTTTTAAATTTTCTTTGATATGTTATCGCCCAATTTGAATTTTCGACTAAAAGGAGAAAATCTCAAAGGGCTAGCGATTGTAGATTATTATATAATAAAGAATAAAAAATAAACGAATGGAATAAAACCATTCGTTTATTTTTTTTATTTAATATCTTTTAAGTTTCTATATTTTATGAACTTAATTATTGTAAATGAACTTAAACCTATTAAAACCATAATTATAACTTTTAATCCTGTATTTGGAAGGTTTCGATCCGATACTGTGTTGTCATCTTTGGTACTATATATATCATCATCTTTATTAACTTTTTTTGTAACTGTTATTTCACAAGTTGCCTCCTTATTTCCATCTTCACTTGTTACCTTTATTGTTGTTTTTCCCTCTCCTACAGCTTTTACAATACCATTACCGTTTACTACAGCAACTTTTTCATTTGAGCTCTCCCATTTTACATTTTTATTTGTTGCATTACTTGGGTTAAATGTTAACATTAAATTTAATATTGTACCATTCTCAATTGTTTCATTATTTGTATTAAGGCTAATTGACTCAACTGAAATCTTCTCTGTTTCTTTTTCTTTTACCGTCACCTCACAACTTGCTGTTTTTTCTCCTTCTTCGGTTGTTACTGTTATTACTGTTTTTCCTGCTTTTTTTCCTGTTATTACTCCTCCTGTTACAGTTGCTATACTTTCATCTTCACTTTCCCAGTCAACTTTTTGATTTGTTGCATTTTCAGGCATTACTGTTGCTATTAATGTTTCTGTTGTTCCTTCTTCTATCGTTGTTTCTGTTTTGTTTAATTTGACTGAATTCACTAAAATTATTTCTGGCTTACCCTCTTCAACTGTTACCTCACAAATTGCCATTTTTTCTCCATCGTCTGTTGTTACTGTTATTAATGTCTTTCCTGCTTTTTTTCCTTCTATTACTCCATTTTGAACTGTTGCTATACTTTCATCTGTGCTTGACCAATTTATTTTTTTATTTGTTGCGTTGTCTGGTTTTACTGTTGCTATTAACACCTCTGTTGTTCCTTTTTCTATTGTTATACTATTTTTATTTAAGTTTACTGACTCCACCGAAACATGTGGTGTTTCTGCATTTTTTACTGTAACTGCACAACTTGCTGTTTTTTCCCCATCGTCTGTTGTTACTCTTACTATTGCTTTTCCAACTTTTTTTCCTTCTATTACTCCATTTTCAACTGTTGCTACACTTTCATCTGTACTTGACCAGTTTATTTTTTTGTTTGTTGCATTATCTGGCTTTACTGTTGCTATTAACGCTTCCGTTTTTCCTATCTCTACTGTTATACTTCTTTTATCTAATTCTACTGAATCTACTGAAATTGATTTTGCTTCAACTGTTACTTCACAACTTGCTTTTAGTTCCTTATCTACAGTTGTTACTGTTACTATTGTTTTTCCTGGGCCTTTTCCTTCTATTACTCCATCTTTTACTGTTACTATACTTTCATCTGCACTTGACCAATTTACGTTTTGATCTGTTGCATTTTCCGGTAATACTGTTGCTATTAATGTTTCTGTTGTTCCTTCTTTTATTGTTGTACTTGTTTTATTTAGTTTTATTGAATCTACTGGAATTGTTTTTGCCTCAACTGTTACTTCACAACTTGCTTTTAGTTCCTTATCTACAGTTGTTACTGTTACTGTTGTTTTTCCTGGGCCTTTTCCTTCTATTACTCCATTTTTAACTGTTGCTACACTTTCATCTGTACTTGACCAATCTATATTTTTATTTGTTGCATTTTCAGGCATTACTGTTGCTATTAATGTTTCTGTTGTTCCTTCTTTTATTGTTGTACTTGTTTTATTTAGTTTTATTGAATCTACTGGAATTGTTTTTGCCTCAACTGTTACTTCACAACTTGCTTTTAGTTCCTTATCTACAGTTGTTACTGTTACTGTTGTTTTTCCTGGGCCTTTTCCTTCTATTACTCCATTTTTAACTGTTGCTACACTTTCATCTGTACTTGACCAATCTATATTTTTATTTGTTGCATTTTCAGGCATTACTGTTGCTATTAATGTTTTTGTTTTTCCTTCTTCTATTGTTATACTATTTTCATTTAAATTTACTGATTCCACCGAAACATGCGGTGTTTCTGCATTTTTTACTGTAACCTCACAACTTGCTGTTAGTTCCTTATCTACAGTTGTTACTGTTACTGTTGTCTTTCCTGCTTTTTTTCCTGTTATTACTCCTCCTATTACAGTTGCTATGCTTTTGTCTGTACTTGACCAATTTATTTTTTTGTTTGTTGCATTTTCCGGTAATACTGTTGCTATTAATACCTCTGTTTTTCCTTCTTCTATTGTTATACTTCTTTTATCTAATTCTACCGAATCTACTGATATTGTTTTTGCTGTAACTGTTACTTCACAAGTTGCCATTTTTTCTCCATCGTCTGTTGTTACTGTTACTGTTGTCTTTCCTGCTTTTTTTCCTGTTATTACTCCTCCTGTTACAGTTGCTATACTTTCGTCTTTACTTGCCCAGTTAACCTTTTGATTTGTTGCATTTTCCGGTAATACTGTTGCTATTAATGTATACGTTTTTCCCTCTTCTATTGTTATACTATTTTCGTTCAAATTTACTGATTTTACATCAATTTTAGGTTCTTCCACTTTTGTAAACGCTTTTATGCATGCATTTGTATTTTTATATGTTTTTTTAACAAAAATCTTTCCTGTTAAAGACCAATATAGAAATTCATATCCATTTATATCTTCCCATTCATTTCCATTTGTTGATATAAAGCTTTGTCCTGCTTCTGCTTTTGCTTTTGACCATATATTGCTATTTGCTGTTAACTCTGTATCATTTAAATTACATTCTAGTGAATATTTTGCTCCTTCTGCATTAATATATTTTACAATTATAGCAAATTTCTCTCCTGTTACTTCTATTGGCGTTCCTAATTTTATGGCATGGTATCCTGGCTCTAATGCATTATTACCTGTATATACTGCAACTGCTTCTCCATAGTCTTTCATATCTCCATTTTTTGCATCAACATATATTTCTATTCCCTCTGTAATTGGAACATATATTCCAACCTCTTCTACATATTCCTTTTTAGTGCTATCTTTCCTTTTAAAAACATTTGCTGTATATATTTCTCCTTCTAAAGTAATATCTTCCACATTAATATCTTTCACATTAATATCTTTTACACTTGCACCTTTCAAAGTAACCTCATAATTTGGAAAATTTTCTCCCGTCTCATCATATTGATATAAATTATCATAGTTTTTTTCTTCTTCCGAATAAACCTGGATATTTTTTATACCTCTTACATAGTTTTCTATAAGTGAATCTTCATATGATACATAAAAATATGGTAATAAATTTTCTCCATATGAATTAAGTACTATATATGCGCCATCGCTTAATGGTTTATATTCTGAATCTGCAAAATTTTCTTTACGGTAGGTATCATCCCACCCAATTATTGTCACAGCATGGTTTTGTTTATAACTTGTATTTTTATTACAATATGCAAAACTTCCATTTTCTCCTACATTAAACATTTTTTCAAGTTCAGTTTCAGTTCCCATATAAGTAGATGCTGATAACGCTCCACAATTTTTTATATATTGTTTTATTTGTGTTCTTATTGAAGTTAATTCTTCATTTGAATATTCTTTATTCATGCTATTTAAATATTTAACTGCCGTTTCAGTATATGTTTTACTTATTGCTGGAAAGCTATAAGTTTCATTAATTTTTGCCCTTGCTTGCAATTTTTCTTCTTCTACCCCATCATATGAAATCTCATATTCATATTCACCAGTCTCCTTATAATAACTCTCAAATGGCATATCTGCTTCATATACTGGTCCTTCTCCAGAAACAGATGTAGCTAGTGCAATTTCAAAATTTCCAGGGTCACCTTTAACTCTGTTAAAATATTTTGTAGCAACATAATCCGAATGTATTGCTGAAAATTTGTATGATTTATTACTTTTCATTGCAGCAGTAGTATCTAACACGCTTGCATAAGAAAATGCCCAGCATAACTCTGTATATCCTTGATTTCTTATTGTAATACTTCCATTTGGTAATTTATCAAGTAATGAATATTTGCTTTCTAATGCAGATACGTTGCCTCCTAAAAGTTTGTTATATGTAGACCTTTTTACGCTTTCATTTAATGATACACTATTATATGTAAGCCCTTGATTTATTTTTTCTTCTTCCGGCAAATTGTCCCATTTTTCAAGTTGCTGTGCCTCTTCTATTAATTTTTCATTTACATTTGCATTTACTGTATTAAAACTAAATATTATTAGAAAAACTACTAAAATCATTACATATTTTTTCATTCTTTTTGCCTTCACCTATACCACCTCATTATGTATTATAATACATTTTTCTTTACTTTTTTACCATTGTAACCTAAATATATTATTATTGAAATATTAATGTAATAGATGAACAAATAGAGAAAAGACCTTATGCTAAAGGTCTTTTTGTATTATTCTGCTTTTGGTTCTTCAACTGTTTCTGTAGCTTCTGCTGGTGCTTCTTCTACAGCTGGTGCTTCTGCTAATTCTTCTTTGATTGTAACTTCTTTAGTTTCAATTCTTGCACCTACTTTTTCTTTAGTCTTAGCAGATTTTCCTAGTCTATCTCTTAAGTAATAAAGTTTTGCTCTTCTTGCTTTACCAACTCTAACTACCTCAACTTTTTCAACTGCTGGTGAATGAATTAAGAATGTTTTTTCAACACCTACTCCGTAAGAAGTTTTTCTTACTGTAAATGTTGCATTTACTCCTCCACCTTGTTTTTTAATTATTATTCCTTCGAAAACTTGGATTCTTTCTCTGTTTCCTTCTTTTACTCTAACATGAACTTTTACAGTATCTCCAACTTTTAGCAATGGAATTTTATTTTTCATTTGCTCATGCTCTATTGATTTTATAATGTCCATTATATATTCTCCTTTCTTAATAAATCTGGTCTTTTTTGTTTTGTTATTTCTATGGATTTTTCTTTCCTCCATTTTTCAATCTCTTTATGATTTCCGAGATTTTAAAACTTCTGGTACATTTATGTTTAAAAATTTTTCTGGCCTTGTATATTGTGGATATTCTAAAAGTCCATTTGAAAAAGATTCTTCTTCTGTGGACTCACTACTAATTACTCCTTCTACATATCTAGATACTGAATCTATTAGTACCATAGCTGGTAGCTCTCCACCTGTTAAAACATAATCTCCAATTGATATTTCCTCATCTACAATCTCATCTAATACTCTTTGGTCAATACCTTCGTAATGTCCACATAATAATATAAGATGCGCTTCTGTAGCTAATTCTTTTACTTTTTTTTGATTTAGAACTTTCCCCTGTGGCGACAAATATATTGTTTTAGCATTTTCCTTTTTAATAGAGTTAAATGCATCATACACAACATCTGGCTTAATTACCATTCCTGCTCCGCCACCATAAGGTGTATCGTCTACCTTTTTATGCTTATCTTTAGAAAAATCTCTAATATTTATTGCATTAATTTCTATTAAATTTTTTTCTATTGCTTTTCCTACTATGCTTTCATTTAGACTAGAAAACATTTCTGGAAAAAGAGTAAGTATGTCTATTCTCATAGTAACCCTTCCAATAAATGAACAGTTATCACTTTATTTTTTATATCCACATTTTTTATTACATCCTTTATTGCTGGTAATAAAATCTGTTTACCTAATTCATCTTTCACAACATATATATCATTACTTCCTGTTGAAAAGACATCTACTATGCTTCCTAATTCTTTTCCTTCATCTGTAATGGCTTTACATCCAATAATATCCACTACATAATAAAAATCTTTTTCTAGTTTTTCTTCTTTATTTCTTTTTATTTTTAAATAAAGATTTCGGTAATTTTCAGCTTGTTCTATAGTGTCTATTCCTTTTAATTTTAGAAATACCATATTCTTGCTAAACCTTACATGTTCTATTTCAAATTCTTTTAAATCATTCTTTATTGATATATATATCGTTTTAAAATTACTAAACTTCGTAATATCATCTGTAAATGGTTTTACTTTTACAACACCGTTTAATCCAGATGTATTAACTATTTGACCTATTTCAAAATATTCTTCCATATTTATATACCTAATCAATAAATTCTACATTAACCTTTTTTCCTTCTTTAGTAGCTAATGCTTTCATTATTGTTCTAATAGCTTTTGCCATTTTTCCTTCTCTGCCAATTACCCTTCCCATATCGCTATTTGCAACTTTAACTTCAAAGATAATTGCTTTTTCCCCATCTACTTCATTAATTGAAACAGATGATGGATCATTTACCAAACTAGTAATTATTGCCTCCAATGAGTCTTTCATAAATTAAGCCTCCTTTTCGATTAAACGTTTTACTGTATCTGTTGGTTTTGCTCCATTTTTTATCCATTCTGCAACTTTTTCTTTGTCTAATTTTAATTCAGATGGTTCTACCATAGGATTATACGTTCCTATCTTTTCAATTATTTTTCCATCTCTTGGTGATCTAGAATCAGCAACAACGATGTGATAAAAAGGTGCTTTCTTTTTTCCTGCTCTTTGTAATCTTATTTTTACCATTTTTCTTCCTCCTTTTCAAAATTCGAAGCATTTTGTATTTTTGCTCTTCACTTTTCATTATTCACTAATAAATCCTGTGATTAGTTTAAAGTTCAAAGCATTTCATACCAACTTCTTATATTTATATTAAAATTTAAAAAATTAAAAACTATTTTAGAATTTCATACCTTTTAATGAATTTACATCTAAATTTTTCATCATGTTTTTCATTCCGCCTTTATTAGACTGCATTTTTTTCATTAACTTTCTTGTCATTTCGTATGAACTCATAAATTTATTTATATCTGATACTTGCGTTCCGCTTCCGCTTTGCAATTCTCTGTCTTCTACTTGCATTTAATAATTTTGTATTTTGTTTTTCTTTTTTTGTCATTGAACATATTATAGCTTCAATTTTTACAAATTCTTTGTCATCAACTTTTATATCTCCAAATTTATTCATACCTGGAATCATTTTTAAAATTGATGAAAATGAACCCATTTTTTTCATTTGTCTTAATTGGGCTAAATAATCATCCAAGTCAAATTCTTGCTTTTTTAATTTCTTTTCGAGTTTTTCTGCCTCTTCTAAATCAAATGCCTCTTCTGCTTTTTCTATTACAGAAAGCATATCTCCCATTCCAAGTATTCTAGATGTCATTCTATCTGGATGGAATTCTTCTATATCACTAAGCTTTTCTCCTGTTGCTGCAAACTTTATTGG
>CAKPJR010000044.1 GCA_934162925.1 uncultured Clostridia bacterium
AATTGGTTCTTCCTCTTTTATCATTGTTGATTTTCCGTGTCCTGGATAAACAATTGTATCTTCTGGTAAAATCATAAGCTTTTTTGTTATAGAATTTATTATATCTTCAAAGCTACTTGTTGGCAAATCTGTCCTTCCCCAAGATCCTCTAAACATTGTATCTCCTGAGAAAAGCATTTTTTCTTCTTCAGAATATAAGCTTATTCCTCCACATGTATGTCCTGGTGTATGAATAACCTTAAATTCAAGATTTCCTATGTGGATTAAGTCTCCATCATTTAATCTAGAATCTGCTTCTACTATTACTGTTCCTAGTCCAACATACTCTGCTAAATTTATGTTTGGCTCTCTTAACCCTTCTTCATCTAATATATGAATTAAAACTTTTCCTCCGAGCCCTTTTTCTTAGCTCATTTACCCCAGCTATATGGTCTCCATGGCAATGTGTAAGAACTATATATTTAAGCTTTGCTTCTAATGTGTTTAGCATTTCCATTATTTTATCTACATCTCCACCCGGATCTATTACCATGGTTTCTTTAGTTTCTTCATCTTGTACAATATAGCAATTGGTTCCTCCAACCGCTGGTATGTCAATTCTTATCCTCTTTAAAATCATTTTAGTCATCTTCCTTTATTCTTTAGTTATTTTATATAGATAGTAGGAAATTTTTCATTTCCTACTATCTAAAAATATTGTCTTTGAGATTTCCTCATTTTATTCGGAAACTCAAATCGGCGAGAAGAAAAGTGTTGCAAAGCCACTTTTCTTGATTTCTCTATATAAATTTAAATCAAAAGCGAATTGCAATGTTTTCAAAACAAATCAAAAACGAGTAATGCTAGGCAAATTAAAGTAAAAAACCGGAGGTGTGCGTATGCATTTTTTCTCTAAATTTAAATCAAAAGCAAGTAGTACTAGGAAAACAAGTAAAAATTTTTGAGATAGTACATAAGTACATCGAAAAAATTTTTATGTAGTTTGACAACGTAATACGATGCTTTTCATTTAAATTTGGTTATTTTTTACGATTTACCTCATATACACTATCCACTTTCCTTATAGCCTTAATAACCTTATTTAACTGTTCTATATTTTCTACTTCAATAGTTATTTCTATTGTAGCAATTCGTTCCTTGCTTGTTTTTGTATTTACTCCCATTATGTTAATTTTTTGTGATGTTATTTCTCTAACTATATCTGAAAGAAGCCCTGTCCTATCATTTGAAAGAACTTCTATATCTACATTATATGCCCCATTTGTTTCCTCATTATACCAAGCAACATCTATTATTCGATTTTCATCCTGAAGAAGTTCTTGCATATTTACGCAGTCTGTTCTATGAATAGATACCCCTCTTCCTTTTGTAATATAGCCTATTATATCATCACCTGGAACTGGATTACAGCATCTAGAGAATTTAACTAAACAATTGTCAATTCCTTTTACTATTACTCCAGATTTTGGTGGTTTTTTTGTTGTTGGTTTCTTTGCTGCTAATTCTTCAATTTTGGCTTCTATTGTTTCTTCTTCGTGTTCTTTTTTATATTCTTCTAATAATTTAGTAATTATTTTTCCTGGTGAAATTGCTCCAAATCCAATGCTTGCAAACATATCTTCTGTATTTGCATAATGATATCTTTCTAGTACTGCATTTATCCATTCTGGTTTAAACAAGTCGCTGTGAGCCATTCCAATTCTTTTTATTTCTCTATCTAATATTTCTTTTCCTCTTACTATATTGTCTTCTCTTTCTGCTTTTTTAAACCATTGTTGTATTTTTGTTTTTGCGCTCGAACTTTTTACAAATTTAAGCCAATCTCTACTTGGCCCTTTTGGAGTATCAGATGTAATTATTTCTACTATGTCTCCACTTTTTAGTTTTGTAACAATAGGCATCATTTTGCTATTTATTTTGCATCCTATCATTCTATGTCCTACTTCTGCATGTATTGAATACGCAAAATCTATTGGTGTTGCATCTCTTGGTAAAACTTTTATTTCTCCTCTTGGAGTAAAGACATAAACTTCATCTTCAAAAAGCTCTGTTTTTAATGTTTTTAAAAATTCATTTGGATCTTGCATATCTTTTTGCCATTCTAGTGTTTCTCTAAGCCATGCTAGCTTGTCCTCTGCAACTACTACATTAGACTTTTTTCCTGTTTTATTATTTGCTTCTTTATACGCCCAGTGTGCAGCAATACCAAATTCTGCTATTCTATGCATATCCCATGTTCTAACTTGTACCTCAAACGGTGTTCCATTTGGGCCAATTAGAGTTGTATGTATTGATTGATACATATTTGGTTTTGGAACTGCAATATAGTCTTTAAATCTTCCTGGCATTGGACTATATAATTCGTGTACAACCCCGAAGTGCTGCGTAGCAGTCTTTTATAGAGTTAACTATTATACGAAGTGCAAACAAATCATAAACTTGGTCAAGGCTTATATTGTCTCTTTTCATTTTTCTATAAATGCTATATAAATGTTTTGCTCTTCCTGTTATTTCTGCTTCTATATCTTCTTTGTTTAAAGCTACCTTTATCTCATCCATTATTTTATGTATAAATTCTAAGCGTTCTTCTCTCTTTTTTTCTATTCCTGCAACTAAGTCTCTATATTCTTCTGGATATAAATACCTAAAGCCTAAATCTTCCAATTCCCATTTTAAAGAATATATACCTAGACGGTTTGCAAGTGGTGCATACAAATCCATTGTTTCCTTTGCATTTGCAATTTGTCTATTTCTTGGTATATAGCTTAGAGTTCTCATGTTATGAAGCCTATCTGCTAATTTTATTAATATTACTCTAATATCTTTTCCCATTGCTAAGAACATTTTCCTGTAGTTTTCTACTTGCTGTTCTTCTATTGTAGTGTATTGAATTTTTCCGAAGTTTTGTAACTCCCTCTACCATCTCTGCAATTTCTTCTCCAAACTCGTTTACAATGTCTTCATGTGTAACTGGAGTATCCTCTACAACATCATGTAAAAGAGCTGCACATATTGTGCTATCATCTAATTCTAAATCAGCTAGTATATATGCTACATTCAATGGATGAATAATGTATTCTTCCCCAGATACTCTTCTTTGTCCCTTATGATGTTCATTTGCATAATTATATGCCTTTTTAATTAGGTCTATATTAGAATTAGGGTTATTCTTTTCCATTTTTTCTATTATTTTTTCTATTGTTATATCTTCACCTTTTTGCATATGCTGTATCCTTCCTTACATTTATATTGATTTCATTATATCTTTTATATTAATTTGTATGGTTTCTTCTCCGCCCAAAATTATTGGTTTCTATTACTCCTGCTACATCAATTTTGTCTCCTATTAAGAATTCTGAAGAAAAATGTCCTAAATTAAATCCTATTGCATTTATTACAAAATTGTCATCTTTAAGAGTTAGCTTTAAATGTCTTCCTTCTGAAAGCGCTCTTATGGAATCTATTTTTAGGTTTTTATATACAAATACCGGCATCTTGTTTTTCTCGCCAAATGGTTCTAATAACTCCAACTCTTTTATCGTATTTTTATTTATGTCTTTAGATGTAATTTGTGAATCTATTTTTATAACTGGAATTATTTTATTTATATTTTTCTCTACTGCTATTTCCTCAAATTTTTGTTTAAATGCATCAAACATTTCCTCTTTCAGTGCTAGCCCGACAGCCATTTCATGTCCACCATATTTTTCTAAATACTTACTTGATTCTACTAGAGCTTCGTGTAAATCAAATCCTGGAATACTTCTTCCAGATCCTTTTGCAATAGTGTCTTCATGGCATAATAATATAGTTGGTTTAAAGTACTTTTCAGTTAATTTTGATGCAACTATTCCTATTACTCCATGGTGCCAATTATCTCCGCAAAGCACTATAGTACTTAGGCTGTCTATGTTTTCTTTTTCTAGTTCTAATGTTGCTTGTTCAAAAATTTCTTTTTCTTTTATTTGTCTTTGTAAGTTGTATTTATTTAGTTCTGCTGTTATTTCTTTTGCTTCATTTTGGTCATTCGTTAAAAATAACTTTAGAGCTTCTTCTTGATAACCCATTCGTCCACATGCATTAATTCTTGGTGCAACACCAAAAGATATTGTATTAGAATCTATTTTTTTATATCCGGATTCTTGAATAAGAGTCTTTAGTCCTATATTTCTTGTTTGTGCTACTAACTTTAACCCTAGCTTTGCAATAACTCTATTTTCATCTACCAAAGGAACTATATCAGATATTGTTCCAACACATACTATATCAAGATATTTCAAGTATTCTTTTGGATCTAATCCTAATTTTATCGAAATTGCTTGTGTTAATTTAAAGACTACTCCGGCATCCTGCAAGTCCTCTAAATGGGTATGTATTATCTTTTCTTTTTGCATCAATTATTGCATATGCATTAGGCAAAACATCTAATTGTTCATGGTGGTCTGTTATAATTACATCTATTCCTAATTCATTGCAAGTCTTGACTTCTTCTATTCCGGATATTCCACAATCTACTGTTATCATTAAAGTATATTTTTGCTCTATTATTTCTTGTATTGATTCTTTATTTAAGCCATATCCTTCTTTTAACCTATTTGGAATATAATATCCTGTTTCTAATCCTCTTTCGCTTAAAAATTTCTTTAAAACAGTTATACTGGTAATTCCATCTACATCGTAATCCCCATATATTATAACTTTTTCTTGATTTTCTATTGCTTTTAGAATTCTTTCTACTGCTTTTTCCATATCTGGCATCAAAAATGGATCATAAAAGTCATTTCTCGTTGGATTTAAAAAAGTTTCTATTTGCTTTTCTTCTGTTATTTCTCTATTTACAAGTATTTTTGCAAGTAATTTTGAAATATTGTTTTTTTCAGATATTTCTTTTATTTTTTCTTCATTTGGTTCGTAATATTCCCATTTTTTATTCATAAATTCTCCCTAAAATAAACATTTGTAATATTATATATCTTTTTATGTTTTTTTAAAAGGGGTTTGGCACATTTTTTGATTTGTCCTTGTAGGTAACAAAAAAGACAGTTGTTGCTGCCTTTTTGTTTATATGTTAATCTTTACAACTTATTACATCCATTATACATCAAAATCAGTTTTATCTGAAAGTGTTATAGTTACATCTTTTATATCTTGTGGTACATCTGATAATAGGACCATTTTAATATCAAGTGCCGTATCTCCATCATATGTGCCAAACTCGCATTTAAATGATTTTCCTTCATCTTTTGTTGTAAGTATCATTACATTTACGCCGATTTAGTTGGTTATTTTTGAATTTATTCGCCCAAGACTCCATGGAGCAAAGTTTTGAATCATCTGAACTTATATAACATAAGTTAGATCCATCTAATGTTACCAGATATTTATTAATTTCTAATCCTTCATCTTTACATAGTTCCTTTAGATCATCTAAAGTTATAGTTTCATCATTCACCTTGTCTAATAGTTCTCCAACTGTAAATGAATAATTTTCTCCTTGTTTCATATTTTCTATTGTTCCATCTGAATTTACTTTGTATTTATTTTTCTTTGGACTTATATATGTTCCGCCTGTTCCTACCATTCACTAGTTGGTAAATTGCTATCTAATTTTGTAAAATTTACTTTTGCATCATCTTCCATTGAAGCTACAACTGCTGATAGTAATTGCTCTTTTTCAGATTCTATTATAGTGGTTGTTGCAACACTTTGTGCTGTTGTGAATAGTCCTCCATTTAAGGCTACACTTATTGTTACTCCTACCAATATTAACATTACTATTATTGTTATTATTAGGGCGATCAAGGTAATTTCATTGAAATTTGAGTAAATACTGTGCATCCAATGTTCTTTCGATTTGTTTCTTTTTAAAAATTCAGGACAGTTATCTATAACTTCCTTTTGGGCAGACACAGGGCCTGCCCCTACATTCTTTAATTTTTCCATTTGTTGTTTTCCATCCTTTCATATATCTTTTGTTTATGAAAGGATGTTATCATATGATATTTTATTTTTTAATAGTTTTTATGTTTATTTGTAATTATATATTTTTTTGATTTTTACTATTTCTTCCTTTGATAGTTCTGTTATTTATTTCTATATTAAGCAGAATATAAATTTAAACTGTTTCTTTCTTGCCAGATTAATGAAAAATATGCTCTTAAGGGAAAAAGGGGTCTGTCCCCTTTTTCCCTCTTTTTGTTTTTTCTTATAATTCTAACGAACTTTGTTCTTGCATTGTTTCTATATTAGTTGATTTTACGAGTCCTTCTGATAATGTATATAAGCTATCTCTTATATATATTATTCTCTCTACTTCTTTAGTATAGTTATAATCTGTGTATTCATCATCTTCTATTTGCATATGTGCAATAGTTCCTTTTAAGGTAAATCCCTCATTTAAGTCTAGTCCATATACTATTGCTCCTTGGAATGTTAGTTTTGAGTTATATTCTCCCTCTTTTTCTCTTATAGAGATAGGGAATGCTATTATGTTTTTTTCTTTTGAGAATAATAATGCTTTATGATTATTTAATATCTCAGAATATGTTCCTTTTTCTCCTATGTCCACTGAATATAGTTCTTTTGGGTTGCTTGGATTGCTTACATCAAATAAAGCCATTTTCATTCCATCTGTAACTACTCCTCCATATTTATTAGTCGTTGTATTTTCTCCAAAACCTATTATATGAGTTTCGTCATATGGATGTAGGTATTTACTATATCCAGGTATTTTTAATTCTCCTAGTACAACAGGGTTTGTAGGCTCTGATAAGTCTATTACAAATAGTGGATCTGTTTGCACAAACGTTACCATATATGCTCTATTTCCCATAAACCTAACAGAATAAATTTTTTCTCCTTTTGCTAAGTTTTCTATTTTTCCAACAACTTCTAGTTTTTCATTTAGAACATACATATTATTAGTATCTGTATCGCTGTTCCAATTATTACTATCTGTTGTTGCAATTCTAAAATAGCCATCTTTTTCATCCATTGAAAATTGATTTAGCACTTCTCCTGGTACACTTCCAACATTTGTATACACAATTTTAGAATCTTCTAGTTTAAATTTATATATATATGTGTCTACATCATAATTATCGTAGTAACCATAAAATATATTATTTTTGTATTCATATTTTACTTTAGTAATATATAAATTATTTTCAGATGAATATATTTCTTCTCCAGCTCCTAAATAGCTTTCTATATTTGCTGGTTCATTGTTATTAATATTAAACCCTGCAATATTCAAATATGAGTTTTCTTCACTATCTGGGAAATAGTATATGTCTGTAAACTCTTTACAATTAAGTTTTTCTGATATACTAGTGTCTAAATATTTTGGCTTATATTCATCTTCGTTAACATTTTCTTTTGTATATTCTTCTGGTAAATTACAATATATATACTTGTTTGCCATAAAATATATATTTTCTCCAATCATTCTTGAAGACAAATAATCTCCTTCAATTTGAACTTCTCTTTCATATTGTGGATTTTCTTTGTTTTCAATATTGTATACTTTTGCAATAGTATATAAATCAGGAGACCTATATACCAAATCCAAATCATAATAAACCTCTTTATTTTGATTAGCTTCATAAACTCTTTTTTGTCCAATTATAACTAACTTGTTATTATTTATAAAAATTTCAGCAGATTTTATATTTTCTTTTTCATATTCTATTTCAGACACAATTTGTAATTTTGTTGGATCACTTGCATTTACAATTACTAACTTGTTTCCAGCAGAGTAGTAAATGTAATCTCCATCTGTTTTTACAATATCTGCTTCATCTACACCTTCAACTTGTATATTTGTTTTTGAATAATCACTTCCATCATTTGAAACATTTTCTTTTGTTGTTCCAAGACTTCCAGGACTTTTTACATTATCTTCTGTTGCATTACTAGTAATGTCAAGTACATCAACTGTTTCATAATAATTGTTTTTTCTATTTTTTAGTATATTATATAATGTTTCAAAATTCTCAACTTTAGGTAGTCCATTGTTTTTTTCTACAGCCACTATTGGCGTTTCTTTGTTTTTATTATTATTTAATGGAATAGCTATTGATATTGCTATTACAAATACAATCAGGGCTGAGGCTACTGTATATATTCTTTTAGTATACGACTTTTTTTGTTTTATTTTACTTAATGTTTCTTGTTTTAATTTATTATCTACTTCAATTTCATTCATAATTTCTGCATAGTCCTTTTTCTTCATTCTTACCCCTCCTCTTCCATTTTTAGTTTTTCACGTGCACGTGCTAAATATGATTTTACGGTATTTTCTTTCATTTTAAGTATTTGGCTTATTTCTTTGATTTTATAATTTTCATAATAATATAAATGGACTATTGTTTTATATTTTATAGGTAGTTTTTGAACAGAATAATATATGTTATGTTTTTCTTCTGTTTCGAATGGTATATCTTCTTTCAATTCTGATGTATTTCTAAAAAATTTTGAATTTAATAAATTCTTACTACAATTTATTGTTACTCTAATAAGCCAAGCTTTTTCATGTTCTTCACTTTTAAAGTCTGGCATTTTTTTTGCCAAACGTAAAAAAACTTCTTGATATACATCTTCACTATTTTCTTTTGTTTTAGTTCTTATTAAAGCAAGTCTATATATCATATTTGAATATTTTTCTACCATTTTTTCTAAATACTGATTTTTATTTGTATATTCCATTTATATCACCTATACATATAATACCATAAAAGTTGGAAAAAAGTTGCATATTTGAACAAATTAAAAAAAATTTTTAATTTTTCTTTAATTTGTTCTCGCCCGATTTGAGTTTTCGACTAAAAGGAGAAAATCTCAAAGGGCTAGCGATTGTAACTTTTTATATAATAGGAAATGGAAAATTTTCTATTATATAAAAAAAGACTCTATTTTTTTTATAGAGTCTTAAACC
>CAKPJR010000045.1 GCA_934162925.1 uncultured Clostridia bacterium
AGGGTGTCAAAACACCACGCTGGCGAATATTGGGCATTAAAAAATGCCTCATTATTCGGAGCAAAATAAATTTTGCTAACTATCAATGCTACGTAGACTAGCATTAATAAAATTAAAAAAGTAGGAGTGATGAAAAATGAAAATGGATTCAGAGCAAGTTTTAGATAGTATTTTCTTATCATATAATAAAATCTTAAAGAGATTTCAATTACTAGGTGTTACTACTAAATATGGAAAAGAAATAACACATAAAGATTTAAGAAAAGCTATAGAAGTTATGCTAAAAAAACATCCAACTTGCAGATGGAGGAGTGAGAAAGTAAAAAGTAGGAAATATTTTATTTTAGCAGAAGGATATACATGGTTAACTCAAGTGTATTTTCAAAAGGAAAAATCACTAACAGATGCTGATGTGGATTTTTTCGAAGATAGAATTAGGCAATATGAAGAATTATTAAAAATAGAACATAATGAAAATTGGTGGAATGAAGATATGAATATAAAACAGTTATGTAATTATTTCAATAGAAAAGAAAATACTGTTAGAAAAGCTATTAAAAAAATGTGTGATAATGGATTTGAGCAATATAAATTTTTAGTTGATGGCAAAATTGTTATTTCTAGTAAAGGAGTTGAGTGGATTTGCAAAAATGTTTTCAAACAAAAGTATTTAGAGTTATTGGAGAAATATAAAATGGATTTAACGGAGTTATATATTAAAGTAGGTTATCCTTATGATCATTTTTTTTATAGAAATTGAAAATAAAAAAGTTTCAAAAATAAAATACTTTTAGGATTGTTTTTTTTTGCTATTTATGATAGTATATTAACAAATATGATTAAATAATTGTAAATATAATTAAATATTAAGGAGTATTATGAAAAAAGAGATTAATGAAAATTGGATAAGCATTGAAAACGCTGCAAAATACTTAGGAATAAAGCCAGTTACAATAAGGAGTTGGTTAAAAAAAGGAAACACAATACCAGCACATAAAATAGGAAAACAATGGAAGTTTAAATATTCTGAATTGGATGAGTGGGTAAAAAGTGGAAAAAGTGCTATAGATAGGAGTTAATATGAGATATTTAGGAAGTAAAGTGAAATTATTACCTGAAATAGAATCAGTAATAAAAAAATACGAAATTAAAGGTGAAACATTTGCTGATTTGTTCGCTGGTACAAGCTGTGTAGGAGATTATTTTAAGGAAAAATATAAAATTATATCAAATGATTTTTTATATTATTCATATGTAATATCTAAAGCAAAATTATCGTTTAAAGATATGCCAGAATTTAGAAAATTCAAAAAAAATTATAAAATAAATATTTTTGAATGGCTAAATACAAAAAAATATGTGGCAGATGATACATATTTTATTTATAAGAATTATACTCCAATCGGAGGAAGAAAATTTTTTACAGAAACAAATGGAATAAAGATAGATGGAATTAGACAAGAGATAGAAAAGTTAAAAGAAAAGGACATCATAACTGAAAATGAATATTATTTTCTAATAGCATCATTATTAGAAAGTGCTACAAAGGTATCAAATACATCTGGAACATATGAAGCATTCTTTAAGTTTTGGGAATCAAGGGCGGAAAAAGAGTTTATAATAGAACCACTGGAATTTAATAAAGTTAATAAAATTTCTAAAAATGAGATATTTTCAAAAGATGCAAATTTATTGGTAAGGGAAATTGAAGGAGATATTGCATACATAGATACACCTTATACTGTAACACAGTATGTATCTGCATATCATTTATTGGAAACTTTAGCAAAATATGATTCACCCAAAATAAAGGGAGTAGGAGGAAAAAGAGAACGAGAAAGTAAAAATTCTCTTTATGCTAGAAAAAATGAAGCAAAGGCGCAATTTGAAGATTTATTTAGACAAATTAGATTTAAACATATAATTATTAGTTATAGTAATCAGGGCTTAGTACCATTAAAAGAGTTAGTTAGTTTAGCTAAGTTATTTGCAAAAGATAATAAGGTATATGTAGAGAAATTTAATTATCAAGAATATCAGAATTACCGTTCAAGCAATAAAAGAAATGGAGAGAATCTTAATGAAGTTATAATCTATTTCCAAAAAGATTTAGAAGTAAATAAATCACCATTAAATTATTCTGGAAGTAAAAACACATTAGTACCAACAATAATTAGAGAACTACCATACGAGGTTGAAAATTTTGTGGATGTTATGGGAGGGGCTTTTAATGTTGGAGCAAATATTGTAGCAACCAAAAAAGTATATTATAATGAAATAAATACAAAAATTTATGATATAATAAAATGGCTTATAACTAATGATAAAAAAGATGTAATTCGTGATATAGAAAATTGCATAGATAAATATGGATTGGTGAAAGCGGGAAAAGAACCGTATATTAAATTGAGGAAAGATTATAATATGAATACAATCGACAGTGTGAGTTTATTTGTATTACATATGTATTCATTCCAAAATATGATTAGATTTAATAATTCTCAAAAGTTTAATACTCCTATTGGTGTCGCTGGATATAGTGAAGATATGAAAAAAAGAATAAAAAACTTTATTCCTAAAACTTCAAATATTGAATTTTACAATATGGACTATATAAATATTAATTGGTCAAGTTTTTCAGAAAATACTATTTTTTATTTTGATCCACCTTATTTTATTACAAATGCATCATATAATGATGGTAAAAGAGGGGGAAAAGGCTGGACTAAAACAGAAGAAAATCAATTATTAGATACACTATTAAAGATAGATAAATTGGGATATAAATTCTTATTATCAAATGTAGTTGAACATAATGGAAAGAAAAATACAATACTTTTAAACTGGATAAAAAAGAATGACTATAAAATTATTAATGCTGGAGTATCTGGTTGGAGGTATGCAAAAAACGAAGTTATTATTAAAAATTTTTAAGGAGGATATATGAATAGAAAAATATTTTTTTCAATATCATTAAAGGAAAAATTCAATACAGTAGATTATAATGCAAATCAATTGTGGAAAAATATTAATATACACAATACAGATGAACTGATAAACAAAATAATATATGTATTAAATGAAAAATATCCTAAATTAAATATTTCAGAATGTCAATTTAAGGAGAAAGTTGAAGTATATGGAGAGTCAAGTACATATTTCGGAGTAATAGAAAATGAAGAAGGAATTATTGAAGCTTATGTTTTTATTATTCCTCCGGCATATGAAACGAGATCTGGAATTTTAGCACAACAGGTTTTTCCTGTAATTTCAGGCATCATGCCAAAAATTAAAAATTCTAAAGATAAAAAAATAAGCAATAGGCCTATCTATATAATAAATGCAAATGAAGCAAATTATACTCCATCAATGGCAATAAATATTCGAAGTGGAGAAATACTGGATTTTAAATATGTAGACATTTTTAATAAAAGCATAGAAGAAATATTGAAGGAAAGAAACTTAAAAGAGAATGCTAATAATATTTTAGAATATAACGAATGGATTGTAAAAACTAATAAAGATAAACAGAATGAGTTTTTTGAGATAGATGATGAAAAAAAGATTATAAAATACTTAATAATAAGATTAAAGGATGGAATACATATAAATAATGAACCATATTGGTTTGTATTAAAAGCATATGCATCTTTCTATCTAGCAAGTAGAGATGCATATAAATGTGATATGTCTATATTTAACCAATTACCTAGAGGAAATAAGACATTGGATGCATTTAGAGATTATATAGAAAGATTTATATAGGAGGTTTTTATATGCAAAAAATTTATTATGGAGCACCTGGAACAGGTAAAAGTTATGAAATATTAAAATATTTAAAAGAAAAACAAATTTCGGATGAACATATTTTTAGGGTAACATTTCATCCTGAATATACATATAGCGATTTTGTCGGACAAATACTACCTACAGTTAAGAAAAATGGAGAGGTATCATATGATTTTGCAAAAGGAGTATTCACTTTAGCATTAGAAAAAGCATATCAAGATACATCTAAAGAGGTTTTCTTAATAATTGAAGAAATGTCAAGAGGCAATTGTTCGGCTATATTCGGGGATATATTTCAATTATTAGATAGAGATAATGTAGGAACAGAAAAAGGTTGGAGTAAATACTTTATAAATAATCCTATAATAGCAAAAGATATTATTGCTTTAACTGATGATAGAATAAAACTACCTGCAAATTTATCAATATTGGGAACTGTTAATACATCTGATCAAAATGTGTTTGTAATGGATACAGCATTTAAAAGAAGATTTGAATGGGAATATATTAGTACTAAACCAGTGAAAGAAAATGGTATAAATTTAAATGCGGTAGATATTGATTTAAATAATGGAAAAACAAAAATTAGGATTAATTGGATAGATTTGTATGGAACTTTGAATAAATTTATTTCTTCTTCAGAAAAGTTAGGACTTGGAGAAGACAAGCAAATAGGTCAATTCTTTATTGAATTTGATAGTGAAAGTTATAAAGAAAAAATTAAGAATAAATTGTTACATTATTTATGGTTTGATATCCAAGGAGCATCTTACAAGACAGAAGTAAAGCTATTTGATGATAGTATAACTAACTTTTCTGATCTATATGATAAATATGAAGATGATGAGAAAATATTTAGTGATGATTTTTTTGAATGTCTGGATGCATGGAACAATAATAGTTTGTAATATAGGAGGTACATTAGTATGTTACAAATTGTTTTTGGACAAGATGGTGATGAAATAAATGACGAAATAAAAAAATTTAATTTATCTGATGGGGACAAAAGATACTCAAAGAAGATAAAGAAGTTTAATTTAGATTTCGTGGGTTTTGTGATCGAAAAAGAAAAGATATTGGCGGTTTTTCCAAAGCATTTTTTTAATGATGATAACAATTATAAAGAATATAATAAAAAAGAAATAGAAGAAAATATTAAAATGCTATTTGAAGTTATTTACAAATATAATATTGAGAACAGAGCAAAAACTGTAGCAAATAAATATATAGGGTATGAAGAAAATTTTGAATCGGATTATCCTTTTGAATCTTTTTTTAAGATTTATGAGTATTATAAAAAATATGGAATATATAAGGAAGAAGAAGTAATTCTTTCTAAAAATGTTAATGGTAAAATATCATGGAAGGATACTATACAAAAGTCAAGTACCATTGTATCTAGTGGAAATTTGATTTTTTTGCCAATATACTCTAAAAAGAAAAGTAATAAAACAGCATTTATAAGTGAATGTATGACATTTGTAATAAATTATACAATAAGAAATTTTTCATTTTTTATTCAACTACCAATTGTTCGTGTGAAAGAATGCAAAATTGATTTTTTGGCAAATAAAGAATATACATTACGACAATTGTATCAATTTAAAAATACAATATTTAAAGACTATCAAAAAGAACTTATTAATGCTTTGATAAATTTTTTTGAAAGCTATGATAAAAAAGCTACAGGAGGAGCAATTCATTTAAAAATAAACTATTTTGATATGATTTGGGAAAGTATGGTTAATAAATATTTGAATGATTGCTTTGTAAAAGTTGATAAAGAAAAAAACAAGTTAATATTTGATTATAAAAGAAAACAACTTAATAAAAGATTTGAAAATAAAAAGTTTAATATAGATAAATCAGAACACCAATTTTTTATACGACCAGATCACTATTATTCAGATGAAAATACAATATATTTATTTGATTCTAAATATTATAATGATATAACAGATTTAAATTATAAACAATTTTCGTATACAATTTTATTAGGAAATAGCAATATAGGAAGTAATAAAAATCTTTATAGTGCTTTATTATTACCAGGAAAAAGCAAAAATGGTTTACATTTGAAGTTGGATTTACCATATTGCCAATTGAATCAAGGTTGCAATTATATAATCGAGCAATTTCTAAGTGTGAAATTACTAATGAAGAATTATTTAAATTTAAATATAAAAGATGAACTTGAAAAAATAAATGAAAATAGAGAAATGGAATATCCTATTTATGATAAAGAAGAAAATCATAGACAATTAAAAGTTGCAGAAGATGAAGAAGAATATAAGTACGAATAAATTAAGGAGATAATTTATGATTTTAAAATTAAATAAAGAATTAAAACAAAAAGATTTTAAAAATGAAAAAGAACTACAAAATTTCTTTGAAAACAACATTGAAACAATATTAGGATATAAATTTATAGATACAGAATTCATTGTAGGTGATTTTAGAATTGATTCTTTAGCTTTTGATGAAGAATCTAAATCATTTAGAATAATTGAATATAAAAATGTTAAAAATCATTCTTTAGTTGATCAAGGTTATACATATTTAAAACTAATGTTAGAGAGAAAAGCTGATTTTGTTCTTCAATATAACATTAAAACTAAGTCATCGTTAACTACCCAAGACATAGACTGGAGCCAATCAAGAATTATATTTGTTTCACCAATTTATACGGCGTATCAATTAAATGCTACGGACTTCAAAAATATTCCAGTAGATTTAGTAAAAGTAACAAGATATGAAGAAGATATCATAGAAATAGATTTCATAAAAAAGACAAGCAATGTTAAAGTGCAAGATATTCAAATGGAATCTATACAGAACGATGTAAATAAAGAAATAATTGTATATACAGAAGAAGACCATTTATCTAAAGTTTCAGATAATATTAAAAATATATATGAAAAATTAAAAAATAGAATATTAGAATTAGATGATATAGATTTAGAGGCAAAGAAATTATATATAGTATTTAAAGGCTCAAGAAATATTACTGATATAGAATTTCATAAAAATAAATTAAAAGTTTATATAAATATGAAAAAAGGTACTTTGAATGACCCATTAAAAATAACAAAGGACATAAGTAATACAGGACATTGGGGTAATGGAGACTATTGTGTTACAATAAATAGTGAAGATGAAATAGACAATATTATTCCTTTAATAAAACAGTCTTTAAAAGTAAATAAAAAATAGACAAAAGAAAAGCAAAATGATAGTAATTAAAAATTACAAAATTATTTTGCTTTTTAATTATTTAAGGTGGAATTATTATGAAGATAAATAAAGATGAACCATTACCTAGACATACAGAATATGATTGGGAAGAATGTTATGCAAAAGTTGTATTAGAAAATGTGCTTAAAGAGGAATTTTATGATTTGAATATAATTGATAAACCGGACTTGCAAAATGAAGAGTTGAATGTGGGAATTGAATGTACAGTATCAATAAATATAGAATCTATAGAAGCAGAATATTTATATTCTGAGCTTACATATGGAAAAGCAAAGAATCCAGATAAGTGTAAGGAAAGAATAAAGAAATTAGGATGTAATATCACAGAATATTCAATGTTTGAATCTAGAACAGTATCTTTAAACAGTGTATTAGGTGCAGTTAGAACTAAACTAAAAAAATTAAATGGGAATGGATATAAAATTTTTGAAAAAAATTATTTGTTCATAAGAGATTGTATTTATATACCTAATCAACAAATTCAGGGCTTACAATATTTAATAGGGATGATTCAAAGTAAATATTCAATCGAATTTGACAAAATATATATTTTATTAAACAGTAAATTGATAGAATTAAATATGATAGATTATACAAATAAATGTATAGAATTTGATAGTAATACACAATATGAGTTGGCTGAAAAAGCACGAAATATAGTTGTAGAAAAAGAAGAGAAAGTGAAGGAAAAAAATGATAAATAATACTCAAGATATAGATAGAACAATTACAACAAAATTTATAGAACCATTAGAGAAAAATTGTAAAAATAGTGTGAAAAGACTAAAAACAGCTAAAGTAAAACACATTGAGAGCATAAGATTGATAAACCAAGCATACAAAACAATAAAAAATTCTGAAAAGAATTTAAATAAGTATAACTTTGTGGATTCATATACTCTGCTTAGAGCTTCATTAGAATATATCGTGATGTCATATATGATAGAAGTAGAAGAAAAAACATATAATGAATTTTTAATTTTATCCAATAATGATATTCAATTAAAAAGAAAATTTACAGTACCCAATACTTTACTAAAAAAGTTTGGAAAAAGGTTGAATAAAATATCAAACAATTTATTTACAGATACAACAGTAAAACAAAGAGAAAAAATAATGGTTGATTTATATGATATATTGTGTAAATATACCCATGCTAGTATTGTTGTAAGTACATTCAATGATATAGAAGATAAAAATGAACGAAAAGTAGTAAAACTGATTTTAAGTTATAATTTGTATCTTATTAAATTGATATTATTAGATTGTTTAAAATTCTTTAATAATGGTGATAAGGAATATATAGATGAGAAAACTATAGGTTTATCTTTATTTTTAAGTATAATAAAACTAGTAAATTTAATTCAAGCTAATAATATTAAATTTGATAAAATAAAACAATTTTTTTATTATGATACTATAAATAGTGAATTTTATATGTATTATAAAGAAGGGTTAGAAAAAATTAAGAAAGAAATATCTGAAAGTATAGTAGAATTTAAGGGAGAGGAGAATAAGATAAATCAAATATTTGAGGAATTTATGAAATTTTAAAAAGATTCTATTATAGAAAAATATGATAGTATATGTGATAGAACTTTCTTTTTTGGAAATAATATGATATAATATATTATAGAGAAAAGGAGAGTTTTTATTATGTTAGGAGAAAAAATAAAGAAATATAGAGAAGAAAAGAAAATTACTCAAGTTGAAGT
>CAKPJR010000046.1 GCA_934162925.1 uncultured Clostridia bacterium
AGTATTTATATATTTATCTTCTTCAAATATTGTGTCTTCATCTAGTTTTAAATCAGTTAATTTCTCTTTTGCACTTTTTGAAATTTCTATCCAACCATAAATGGTTCTTGAATCTAAATTTTCTTCTGGATTTCCAAGTATTGTATTATCCGGAATATAATTAATATCTAATCTTTTTGCCTCTTCTAAAAGAATATTTACTTTATGTTTAAGTTCATTTGCTATTTTTTCTATCTCTTCTATTCTTTTTTGTAATTCGTCTATTAGATATTCTCTATTTTTTCTTCCATTTTCTAATATAGAATTTGTAAAATTATTATCCATTTAATTTTTCTCCTTAAATACACTTATTTAATATTTGTTCTAATCTTTCTTTTTGTTCACTTAAATATAAATATCCTATTAAACCTTCAAAAGCAGTTGCATACATATAGTCTCTCGGATCTGCATTTTTTGCTACATGATGATTTTCTGTGTTTCTCGTTCTTCTTACAATCTCTTTTTCTTCTTCTGTAAGCATTTCTTGTAATTCTTCTAGCTTGTCTGCCTGTGCTTTTGCCTTTACTTGTTTTACTGCCTCAATATGCAATTTATGAGGTTTTAAGTTTGTTGTTTCTACCAAATGTGTACGTATAAATAATTCATACACACAATCTCCTATATATGCCCATGTAAGTGGCGACATTAAATTTACTTCTTCTTTACTTTTCATTTACCTTCTCCAATGTTATTCTACCTAATTTTCTGTTTCTAAAATCATTTAGTATTATTTTTGCAGTTTTCTCATCATCTATTTCCCCTCCAGATACAACTGCTCCCCTTTTCCTTCCTATTAATTTCATAAGGTTATATATTTCTTCATTTTCATCTTCTGAATTTATTTGCTCTAATTCACCCTCTGTAATTTTATATCTCTCTAACAGATTTGATTTATAATTATTATATAAATATATTAATAACTTAAAAGACACTTCTATGGTTTCTAACACTTCATCTTTTATTGAACCTGTATACGCTAAATTTAATGCAACATGTTCATCTTCAAACTTTGGCCATAGAACTCCTGGAGTGTCTAATAATTCTATGTTATTAGCTATTCTTACCCATTGTTTTTGCTTTGTAACACCTGGTCTATTTCCAACTACTGCAGATTTTTTATTACATAACCTATTTATTAAAGAGGATTTTCCTACATTTGGTATTCCTAATATCATTATTCTAATATTTCTTTTTATTCTTCCCTTACTTGCTGCTTTTTGCATTTCTTCTTCCATTGTATTATCTATTTGTTTTAGTATTTCCTTTATTCCTTTTCCTAAGTTTGCATCACATGCAATTGCAATTGTATTGTTGTTTTTATAATATTCAATCCATTTTTTTGTTTCTTTTTCTTCTGCTAAGTCGCTTTTATTTAGTAAAACTATTCTTTTTTTATTTTGAACTATTCTTTGTATATCTGGATTTCTACTTGATTTTGGTATACGTGCATCTAATAATTCTACTACTACATCTATTAATTTTAAATCTTCAATTATTTGCTTTTTTGTTTTTAGCATATGCCCTGGATACCAGTTTATATTTGTTTTATTTTCGTTCATATTTTTCACCTTATTTTTATTTAATACCTTTTATATTTTAACATAAAAGCAAGTGATTTTCAACTAATCACTTGCTACACATACCTATTTATGTTTAATCTACAATTTCTTCAAAGCGATACTTTTGAGTAACATCTGGGTATTTTTTATGGTCTACCTCTGACAAAAACATATCCAATGGTCTTGCATAAATTCCGTCCTTATGGTTAGTTTTTCCATTATTATCCATGCAACAATAAACAACTAATTCTTCTCCAGTTTCGCTATGTTTTGCTACTGTAATTACAAAAGCTCTTGTTCCTTTAAAATGTCTCCACATTGTAAAAGGCTTTACTATTCTTTCTTTCATATATTTTCTCCCCAAATTTTTCTTTTAGCTAGTATACATATTTAGCAAAAAGGCATTTCTGCCTTTTTGTTAAAATTTATATTGATTTTTATCTGCTCTATCATCAAGTTTTCTATCATATTCTTTGTTTGTATAAAACCAATCTGTCTTTTTATCTCTAGTACTACCTTTTCTATCTTTGTTTAAGAATATATCCATAACTGTTAAAAATGGAATCACCACTCCTATAAATGACAAGAATAAAGAAGCATAGTCCACAACGCCTGTTTCTCCATTCATAATGTTCACTATTCCATTATATAGGTCTGTTCCAAAATATAATCCATATGAAACAAAATACATAAGTGCTCCTATAATATTTCTTTTTACAATAAATATCATACACACCAATGTAAAGAACAATAATATTATTTCTATATTAAAATTTAAAGGTGCTATTCCTATATCTGCATCCATCGTATATGCAATAGAAATGGCAACTCTTATTAGCCAGTAAATTCCTGCCAGCATTGTTATTAAGTAACTAAATAAACTTGTCATAAGTATTTCCCCTTTCAAAATTTTATGCTTTTTATACCTTTATTAATTTATTGTATATTTGTCCTTATTTTATCACAATCTTTTTTAAATTACTATATCTCTTTTTAATAATTTATTTTTAATAATTCCCAATCCTATAAATTTATTATCATTATATACTCTATATACATCATCTTCTAACTCACGGGTTAATTGCACTCCATTTAAAAATAGTTCTACTCCTTTGTCATTCAAATATATTTTTTCTTTTTCTTTAAATATATTCTCTATTGTCAGAATTTTCTTCTGTGCTTCATCTTCACTTAATTCTTCTAAATTAATGCTTTCCTCTATTTTAAATTTATCAACTGATGTTCTTTGCAGCTCTTTCATATATCCAATAGTTCCTAATTTTTCCGCTATATTTTCGCATAAAGTTCTTATATATGTACCTTTTGAGCATTCCACTTCAAATTCTATTCTGTTATTTATATATTCTATCAATTCTATTCTATATATTTCTATTTCTCTAGGTTCTACTTTTACTTCTTGTCCGCTTCTTGCATATTCATATAGTTTCTTGCCATTTACTTTTATTGCAGAATACATAGGCGGTATTTGCTTTTGCTTATCTAGAAAACTTTGCAATACTTGTTTTATTATACTAATATCAAATTCTTTTATATTAGAGTCACTTTCTATGATATTCCCTTCTGAATCTCCTGTATCTCTTTTTTCTCCTAGTTCTATTGTTGCAATGTATGTCTTTTTATGTTCAATTAGATATTTAGATATCTTTGTTGCTTGTCCTACAAGTATAGGTAAAACACCGGTAGCATTAGGGTCTAGCGTACCGGTGTGTCCTACTTTTTTCATATTTAATTGTTTTCTTACAATATTTACAACATCATGTGAAGTATATCCTTTTGGCTTGTTTATTATAATTACTCCATCCATTGTTTCCCTCATTTTAAATACTTTTTGCATTCATCTATTACTTTTTGTTTTGCTTGTTCAAATGGAAGATTGACACTTCCTCCTGCAGCTCTTATATGTCCTCCGCCACTAAACATTAAACATATATCTGATACATTTACATATTCATTAGATCTAAGCGATATTTTATATCCATCTTCTTTTTCTCTTAAGAATATCGAAACTTCTACACCTTCTATATCTCTTCCCATTTCTACTATTCCGTCATGGCTATTACTTCCTGCCATTGTTTCTTCTTCATCTTTTAGAGTTATATATGTAAATGCTATTTTTCCTTCTTCTAGAAATTCTAATCTATTCATAGCTCTTCTTCTTAATTCAAAGCTTGGTTTTGACAATGTTTGAAGAACTTTTTTATATATATTTGAAACATTAACACCTTTATTCAGCAGTTCTGCTGCAAATTCGAAAGTTTCGCTTGTTACTCCTGAATACTTAAATCCACCTGTGTCTGTTATTATTCCTGTAAGTAAGCATGTTCCAATTTCTTTATCTATTTCTATTCCTAGTACTTCTAAGACTGTAACTAAAATTTGGCAACATGCAGGAGCCATAGGATTAACAAAATTATAATCTGCAAACATTGTATTTGCGCTGTGATGGTCAATAGATATTTTTACATTTGCATCCTCAAAATATTTTGCAAATCCATCTAATCTTTTTATATCTCCACAGTCTAATGCTATTGCTAGATCATATTTATCTGTTTTTCCTTCTTTTTTTACTTCTTTGCTGTTTTTTAAAAACTCAAAAGTTTGTGGAAATTCTGGTATTATTAAATCTGCATCTTTTCCAATTTGTTTTAATCCATTATATAAAGCTAAACTACTACCAATTGCATCTCCATCTGGGTTTTCATGAGTAAGTATTACTATGCTTTCAGCATTATTTATTTCTTCTATAATATTATCTAAGGTCATATTTTGATATCTCCTCATTTTTTAATCTTCATCATTTGGCTTTATGTCTTTCATTATGTCTTTTAAAATTGTATCTATCTTTTCTCCATATTGCATTGAGTCATCTAATTCAAAAACTAATTCTGGAGTTACTCTTAGATTTATCTTTTCAGCAATTCTGCTTCTAATAAATCCAGAAGATGATTTTAGTCCTGCTAAAGTTTGTTTAACATTTCTAGAATTAAGGATACTAACATATACCTTAGCATACCTTAAATCTGGAGAAATTTTTGCTTTTGTCACACTAACCAAACCAGTTACGTTTGAATTAGTAACTTCATAGTTAATTATATTACTAATTTCTCTTTTTAATTCTTCATTTATTCTATTAAGTCTATTATTTCCTTTTTCTCTTTTCATTCTTTCTCCTTTTGAGGCAATTTGGCAAAACGAATCAAAATTAGTGGATTGCACATTTTCTGAGACAATAAAACCGGAAACGTACTCTGTACGTTGAGGATTTTATCGCTGGTAGAAAATGTACAAAGTACTGATTTTCATTCGTTTTTTCTTATTGTTTTACTTGTTCCATTATATACGCCTCAATAATATCTCCCTCTTTAATATCATTAAAGTCTTCTATTTGAATTCCGCATTCAAATCCTTTTGTAACTTCTTTTGCATCATCTTTCATTCTCTTTAATGAAATTAATTTGCCATCATGTATTACAACATTATCTCTTAAAACTCTCACTCCTGCATTTCTCGCAACTTTTCCATCTGTAACATAGCAGCCTGCAATTGTTCCAACATTAGATATTTTAAATATTTGTCTTACTTCTGCATTTCCTATTATTGTTTCTTTAAATACTGGATCTAACATTCCCTTCATTGCAGCTTCTACATCCTCTATTGCATTATAGATTACTGAGTATGTTTTTATTTCTACTTCTGATTTCTCTGCCATATCTTTTGCTAAAGCTTCTGGTCTTACATTAAATCCTATAATTATTGCATTTGATACGCTTGCAAGTGTTACATCACTTTCTGTAATTGCACCAACATTTGCGTGAATTACTTTAACTTTTACTTCATCATTAGACAATTTTTCTAATGCTTGTTTTACTGCTTCTACAGATCCTTGAACATCTGCTTTTACTATTAAGTTTAATTGTTTTAAGTTTCCTTTTTCTATTTGGCTAAATAGGTCATCTAAAGTAACCTTTGTTGTTGCATTTAGAGCTTTATCTCTAGCTTGACGTTTTCTTCTTTCCATCAAGTGTTTTGCAGTTTTTTCATCTTTAACTTCATAGAATGTATCCCCTGCTTCTGGAACTGATGTTAAACCTGTTATTTCTACTGGGGTTGAAGGGCCTGCTTTTTTAACTCTATGTCCCTTATCATCTGTCATTGTTCTTATTCTACCTATAACAGAACCTACTAAGATAGTATCTCCAACATCTAATGTACCACGTTGTACAAGCATTGTTGCAACTGGTCCTTTTGATTTATCTAGTTTTGCTTCTATTACTACACCTTTTGCTTGTTTGTTTGGATTTGCTTTTAATTCTTTCATATCTGCGACTAGAAGTACCATTTCTAGTAAGTTATCTATATTTATTTTTTTCTTTGCAGAAATCGGAACAAAGATTGTATCTCCACCCCATTCTTCTGGTACTAGTTCATATTCAGCAAGCTCTTGTTTTACTTTATCTGGGTTTGCACCTTCTACATCTATTTTATTTATTGCAACAATTATTGGTATTCCAGCTGCTTTTGCATGATTTATTGCTTCTACTGTTTGTGGCATAACACCATCATTTGCAGCAACAACTAATATTGCTATATCTGTTATTTGAGCACCTCTTGCTCTCATTGCTGTAAATGCTTCATGTCCTGGTGTGTCTAAGAATGTAATTTCTCTTCCATTTATTTCAACTTTGTAAGCACCAATTGCTTGTGTAATTCCTCCAGCTTCTCCTTCTATTACATTTGTAGATCTTACAGCATCTAGTAATGAAGTTTTACCATGGTCTACGTGTCCCATAACAACAATTACTGGTGGTCTTGGTTTTAATTCATCTTCTTTATCTTCACTGTCATCAAATAAGATATCTTCATCTGTAACTACTTCCTTTTTATGTGCAGTTACTCCAAATTCTCCTGCTATTAAAAATGCTGTATCAAAGTCTACTTCATTATTTATTGTTGCTAGAATTCCATATCCTAATAATTTTTTTATTATTTCGCTACTTGTTTTTTTAAGTTCTGTACTTAAATCTTTTACACTTATACTTTCTGGAATTGTTATATCCGTCAATTCAAATATTTTTTGTTTTACTCTGTTTTCTCCTTGAGTAATTTTCTTCTTACTTCTTCTTCCTCTTGTTGTTGTCAAATCATAATAATCTAGCATTGATCCTTCATCAAACATATTTGATAATCTATTTTCTTGTTTTAGGTCTTTCAGTTTATGGCTACTTATTTCTTCAAAATTACTTTTTCTTGATTTAGAAGATTTTTTGTTTGATCTTTCTTCATATCTGTTATTTTTTTGTTTATCTATAGATTTATTTGCATATTCTCTTACATTTTCTTTTTCTACTACATCAGAGGCCATTATATTTTTAATGTTTTTTTCTATGCCTCTTTCATCAAGTGGTCTTCTTCCATAATTCCCCTGATTTCTTTCTTGCCCTCTATTATTATTGTATGGTCTGTTACCATTTCCTTGGTTAAATGGTCTATTTCCGTTTGGACGATTATTATATGGTCTGCCATTATTTTGCCCATTTTCTCTATTAAATGGCCTATTCCCGTTTGTACGATTATTATTATTATATGGTCTATTATACCCTTCTCTATTAAATGGTCTACTATTACTATTTTGATTGTTATATGGCCTTGTTTGGGTTGTTGTATTATTGATTTTTTTAGGTTGTTCTGCTTCTGTTTGTTGTGTTTTCGTGTTTTTCTCTATTTCTTTTTTAGTTTCAACTTCTTCATTAACCTTAGGCTGTTCTACCTTTTGTTCTTGTTTTACTTCAGGCTCCACTTTTTTACTAGGTGTTTTTGTTCCAAATAATTCACTTACAGTAAGAGGTCTATTAGGCTTATTTCTATAAACTATGTTATAATCTTTTTTTCTTTCTCTTTCTATAAATCCAACGTCTCTTTGTTTTTTATTTTCTTCTAGCTTTGGTTCTACCTTTTTATTTTCATCAGTTACAATAACTTCTCTCCTAATTATTACAGGAGTTTCTTTCTTTTCTTTAACTTCTTTTTTAGCTCCTGAAAACTTTGCTTCTATTTTTTTTGCTTCCTCCTCTGTCACGCTGCTCATATGTGTTTTTACTTCCATTCCTAGTTCTATAGCTTTTTCTAGAACCTCTTTGCTATTTATTCCTATTTTTTTTGCTATTTCATGTATTTTTATTTTACCCAATAGCTTCACCCCCACTTTTTGTTTTTAGTCCAAATTTTTTTCTAGTTACTTTTATCAATAATTACACCCCTTAATTCGTTATATATATGTTCATCTATTTTCATATCAAAACATTTCTCTAGTCTTTTAGTTTTTATTGCTTTTTCTAAGCATTCTATACTATCACATATATATGCTCCTCGTCCCGCTAATTTTCCTGTTTTGTCTATTGCAATTTCCCCATTTTTGTTTAGAACCACTCTGATAAGTTCTTTTTTGTCTTTTTTATTATTGCACCCCATGCACATTCTCTGTACAATTTTTTTCATAAAATATCCCCCTTTTTTGTTTTTGCAAATTGCCGAGGATTGCGACCATCTATTAGTTTTCTTCTGTTGTTTCTTCTGTTTCTTGTTTTGCTAATAATTCTCTGAATTGGCTCTCACTTTTTATATCTATTTTCCAATTTGTAAGTTTTGCTGCTAAACGTGCATTTTGACCAGACTTACCTATTGCTAAAGATAATTGATCATCTGGTACAATTACTTGTGCAAACTTTTCTTCTTCTTTAATATCTACCGCCATAACTTGAGCTGGTAATAGTGCTGCCGAGATAAATACAGCTGGGTCTTCATCCCATTCTATAACATCTATTTTTTCGCCTTTTAATTCATTTATTATATTTTGTATTCTAATGCCTTTTTGCCCAACACAAGAACCTACTGGATCTATATTTTCGTTTGTAGAATATACTGCAACTTTACTTCTTGATCCTGCATCTCTTGCAACGCTTTTTATTTCTATTAATCCCTCATATATTTCTGGTATTTCAAATTCGAATAATTTTCTTACAAAATCAGGATGACTTCTAGAAACTAGAACTTGTGGAGCACCTTTTAAGCCTTTTTCTACATTTACTAC